>NZ_JBMRCP010000085.1:0-15271 GCF_057350545.1 Pseudolysinimonas sp.
CCGTCGCGCGTCGCGACGATGTCGGGCTCGATCGCATCCGCCCCCAGCGTGATCGCGAGCTCGTAGGCCGAGCGCGTGTGTTCGGGGCGATATGCGCTCGCGCCGCGATGCCCTATGACGAGGGGGAGCGGACGGGGCACGGGTTCACGATAATCTGAGGCCGACATGACCAGTTGCGCGAACTGCGGTCGGGAGCTGCAGCCCGCCTGGAAGTACTGCATCACCTGCGGCACGCGCACGGCCGTCCCCCTCGCCGGGGTCAGCCCGTCGGCGCTCAGCACCGACCCCGAGAACCAGACCCGGCGCGTCAACGTGCTGGCCGTCCTGGCTCTCATCCTCGGCTGCCTGCTGAGCCCGCTCGCCGCGCTCTTCGGGCACGTCGCCGTCGCCCAGATCAAGACCTCCGGCGAGCGCGGCCTCGTTCCGGCGTGGATCGCGGTCGTGCTCGGCTACATCTGGCTCGTCGCCCTCGCCGTGCTCGTGATCACCTTCGTCACGACGAATGGCTGACGGGACAGCTCCGCACCGCTGGCGTGAGCCCACGTCCCACCTCCCGCTGCGGTGGGGCGCCTACCGCACCCGCTGGCTCGGCGGGCTGCTGCTGGTCGTCGCGGGCGGCCTCGCGATCGCAGGGGGCAGCGCCTACAGCGCCTTCGCGAACTTCCTCCTCGCGGCCGGCAGCGTCGTGCACGTCATCGGCTGGGCGGTTCTGCCGTCGGCGGGCTGGCGGCGCGTCGTCGCGATGGCCCCGTCCACTCTCGCGATGTGGTTCCTGCTCACCGGGCCGGGCTGGCTCGCCATCCTGCTGCTTCCCTACCTCGGCTGGCTGCTCGTGCGGCACCGTCCGCTCGCGGGCTACCCGACGGCGATCTTCGTGCTCGCCGCCGCCGTCTTCGCGGCGCGGGTCTACGGCGAGGAGTACTCCGGGATGCTGCCCGCGCTCGGCGTCGTCGGCGTCGTCATGCTCGCCTCGGCGTGGGCCGCGCGGGCCGTCCATGCCGCGCAGGCCCAGGTGCGCCGTGGGCGAAAGTCCAGGATTTCGCAAGCCTGACCTCTCTACACTGAGCGCATGGCCAACCCTGCTTTCAGCAACTCCCCCGCCTACTCGGCGAAGGCCGCCGCGAAGCTCGCCGCGCGCGACAACGCCCCCGCCATCCCGACGCCGGGTCAGCTCCAGGACCAGTTCTCGCTCCCGGACGCGACGCCGGACCAGATGGAGCGGATGACCTACCAGGACACGATCTTCAAGACCCTCGGGGGCTTCGCCGTACTCCTGGTCGGTGCCGCCGTCGGCTGGGTCTTCCCCGTCCTCGCGATCGTCGGCGCGATCGCCGGCCTCGTGCTCGCGCTGGTCAACATCTTCAAGAAGAAGCCCTCGCCGCCGCTCATCCTCGCCTACGCGTTCGCCGAGGGTCTCCTCGTCGGCGGCGTCTCGATGTTCTTCTCGCTCATGTGGGACGGCATCGTGCCGATGGCGCTGCTCGGCACGCTCGGCGTCGTGGGCGTGACGCTCGCGCTCTTCGCCAACGGCAAGGTGCGCACGTCGCGCCGCGCGACCAAGATCTTCCTCGTCGCGATCGTGGGTTACGCGGCCTTCTCGCTCGTCAACATCGTGCTCATGGCCACCGGCGTGGTGCAGGGCTTCGGCGGCCTCCGCGACTTCGAGATCTACGGAATCCCGCTCGGTATCCCGCTGGGAATCCTCGTCGTGCTGCTCGCCGCCTACTCGCTCGTCATGGACTTCGAGCAGGTGAAGCGCGGCGTCGAGACCGGCGCACCGCGCATCTACGGCTGGACCGCCGCCTTCGGCATCATGGTCACCGTCGTGTGGCTCTACCTCGAGATCCTGCGGCTGCTCTCGTACTTCCTGCCGCGCAACTGACCCTCGGGCTTAGATGGATCAGAGCGCGGTCGGACCCACCTGTTGGTGAGTCCGACCGCGCTCTTCTGGGTCCACCGGCAGCAGTCCGGAATACGAAGTGCCCGATCCGGCGTGGCGGCCGGGCAGACGGTGACCCACCCCCGACGTCAGGGCGCTTCGCCGACGTGGAAGCCCGCGGCGAGCAGCACCTCGTCCCGGGATGACGGACCGACGAGCAGCTCGAACCCGCCCGCCTCGACCGTTCGCCGACCCGCGGCGTCGACGATCGTGCACTCCGCCACCGGCAGCTCGAGGTCGACGACCGCCGAGGCTCCGGGCTGCAGGTCGACGAGGTGGAACGACTTGAGCTCCTTCTCCGCCCAGCTCACCGACGTGACGGCGTCGCGCACGTAGACCTGCACGATCTCGCGCACCGGCCTGGCCCCGGTGTTGCGCACGGTGACGCGAGCCCTCACGACGTCTGCCGGCTTCAGATCGACCGTCTCGATCTCGAGGTCGGAGTATTCGACCGTCGAGTAGGTGAGCCCCTCGCCGAACGCGAATGCCGGGCTCTGCGTGAGGTCGGCGTAGCGACTGCCGTGCTGGCCGCGGATCTGGTTGTAGTAGATCGGCAGCTGGCCGGCGTGACGGGCGAACGAGATCGGAAGGCGCCCGGACGGCTCGATCAGACCGAGCAGCAGCTCGGCGATGGCCTGCCCGCCGCGCATGCCCGGGCTGGCCGCCCAGACGAGGGCTGCCGCATCCGTCACGGCCTTCGGCAGCACGTGCGGCTTGGAGGCCAGCAGCACGACCACGAGCGGGGTGCCGGTCGCCGCGAGCGCCTCGAGAAGCGCGATCTGCCCGCCGACGAGTTCGAGGGTCGCCGTCGAGCGGCCCTCACCGACCAGTTCGATGCGATCCCCCACGACGGCGACGATGTAGTCCGCCTCCTTCGCGGCGGCGACGGCTTCGCGGATGAGCTCGGCGTCGGGCTCGCAGGGGACGACGACCTGCGGCCGCGGCTGTCCGTCGGGGAAGAGCTCCCCTGCGGGGTCGGGTTCGAGGCTGAGGATGTCGGCGCCCCGGGCGTGCTCGAAGTGCCAGCTTGCGGGGGCGTGCTCCCGGAGACCGTCGAGCACCGTGGAGATCAGGTGGCGGGGTTGCCCGTCCGGCATCCAGTCGACCTGACCCGACGAGCCGGCCCAGTCGCCGAGTTGGGTCTGCGCGTCATCGGCGAGCGGGCCGACGACCGCGATCCGCCGAGGTCCCGCGTCGGTGGCGAGCGGGAGCGTGCCGTCATTGCGGAGGAGCACGAGCGACCGGCGCGCCGCCTCGAGGTTGAGCGCCGTGTGCGCGGGTGCCCCGACCTGCTCCCTGATGCGGGTGGCGTCGGGCAGCCGGGGATTCTCGAAGAGCCCCAGCTCGAACTTCAGCAGCAGGATGCGCGCGACGGCCCGGTCGATCGCGTCCTCGGTGAGGAGGCCCTGGTCGAGCGCGTCGAGCGCGCCTCGGAAGAACCCGGGGGTGTTCATGATCATGTCGTTGCCGGCGATCAGGGCCGCCGCGGCGGCGTGCGCGTAGTCGGGCTGCACCTGCTGCTCCCAGACCATCCGCCCGACGTTGTCCCAGTCGGTGATCAGCGTGCCCGTGAATCCCCACTCCCCGCGCAGCACGTCGTTGAGGAGCCAGTCGTTGACCGTGATCGGCACGCCGTCGGTGGTCTGGTAGCCGAGCATGAACGTGCGGCACCCTTCGCGCGCGACGCGCTCGAACGGCGGCAGGAACCAGGAGCGCAGCTTGCGGTGCGACAGGTCCGCCTCGCTCGCGTCGCGCCCGCCCTGCGTCTCGGAGTACCCGGCGAAGTGCTTGGCCGTCGCGAGCACCGCCGTCAGGTCGTCGAGTCCGTCGCCCTGGTACCCGCGCACCATCGCCGACGAGAGCTCGCCGATGAGGAACGGGTCCTCGCCGAACGTCTCACCGACTCGGCCCCAGCGGAGGTCGCGGGCGATGCAGAGTACAGGCGAGAACGTCCAGTGGAGGCCCGTCGCCGACACCTCGACCGCCGTGACGCGGGCGACCCGCTCGGCGAGGTCGGGGTCCCACGACGCCGCCAAGCCCAGCTGCGTGGGAAAGACGGTCGCGCCTTCCCAGAACGCGTGTCCGTGGATGCAGTCCTCGGCGACGAGCAGCGGGATGCGCAGTCGCGTCTGCAGCGTCAGTTCGCGAGCATGCCGCACCTTCGCCGGTGAGGCGTGCAGGATCGAGCCCGCGTGCAGGCGCAGGATCTGGTCCTCGACATCCTCGCGGGCATCGAGCTGCAGCATCTGGCCGATCTTCTCCTCGACCGTCATGCGGCCGATCAGATCGGCGATCCGGTCGGCGACGGACAGCGTCGAGTCGAGGTAGAGCGGGTCGGTGGCGGTGGTCACGAGTTCCCCCGGGTCGTGGTCGGTGCGCGCACCGCGGTGGCGGTGTCGTTGATGCTCAGGCCCCTCTTCTTGAGAGCCCGGGCGCGTTCTCCCGCGGAGCGCAGGCGCGGATTGACGTATTCGTCGATCCCGAAGTTGATGAGCGACAGCGCGACCCCGATGGCGGCGATGCAGAGACCAGGGGGCAGGTACCACCACCACTGGTTCTGGCGGAACGCGCCCTGCGCGCTGGCCCAGTTGAGGATGGTGCCCCAGTTGTAGGTCTCCATCGGGATCACCCCGATGTACGACAGTGTGGTCAGGGCGATGATCGCGGCCGTGACGGTGCCGACGAAGCTCGCAGCGATGAGTGCCATGAGGTTGGGCAGCATCTCGACGAGGATGATGCGACGTAGCGGCTCCCCGTTGGCACGAGCCGCCTGGATGAAGTCGCGATTGCGCAACGACATCGTCTGCGCCCGGAGCACCCGGGCGCCCCAGGCCCATCCGATGATCCCGAGCACCGCGGCGATCACCCACTGCGGCGGGTCCTCGAACAGCGAGGCGACGATGATGATGAGCGGAATCCCGGGGATCACGAGGAACACGTTGGTGAGCGCCGACAGGCTCTCGCTGCGCCATCCGCTCACGTACCCGGCGACGACTCCGACGGTGATCGCGATGGTCGTCGCGATGATCGCCGCGAGGAAGCCGACGACGATGATGCCGCGCGTGCCGTAGATGACCTGACTGAGCACGTCTTCACCGATGTGGGTCGTGCCGAGCCAGTGCGCGGCCGACGGCGGCTGGAATCGCGCCGTGTAGTCGATCTGCGTCGGGGAGAAGGGCGCGAGCACGTCGGCGAAGATCGCGACGAGCACGAAGAAGCCGAGGATGGCGAGGCCCGTGATCGACTTGCCGTTCTTGAACATCGCGAAGGCCGAGCCGAGCTTCGCCCAGAAGGTCGCGTCCTCGCCCTCGGGTCGGGGCTTCCGCGTCCGCCGCGATCGGAGGATGGCCGCCACCGGCTCGGTCGCCGGACGGTGCGAGGTTCGCTGGTTGACCGGATCGTCCATGTCTCAGGCCTCCGTCTGGCGAGTGCGAGGGTCGAGGAAGGCGTAGACGACGTCGGCCAGGAGGTTGGCGACGAGCACCGACAGCGTGATCACGAGGAAGACGCCCTGCATCAGCGCGTAGTCCTTCGCGTTGGTGGCATCCAGCAGCAGCTTGCCGATACCCGGATAGCTGAACACCATCTCCATCACGATCGTGCCGCCCACGATGAAGCCGATCGACAGCGCGAAACTCTGGATCTGGGGCAGCACCGCGTTGCGCGCCGCATATCGCCAGAGCACGCGGCGATTCGGCAGACCCTTCGCCTGCGCCACCATGATGTAGTCCTCGTCGAGCACGGTGAGCATCATGTTGCGCATGCCCAACATCCATCCGCCGAGCGAGGCCACGACGATCGTCAGCGCCGGGAGCGTTCCGTGGTGGATGACCTGCCCGATGAACTCGAACGAGAGCTCGGGGCTCATCCCGACGCCGTACGCCTTGCCGATCGGGAACCAGCGGAGGTTCACCGAGAACACGGCGATCGCCAGCAGGCCGAGCCAGAAGTACGGGATGGTGCTGAGGAACGTCGTGAGGGGGATCAGGACATCGAGCCGGCTGCCGCGCCGCCACCCGACGATCGCGCCGCCGACGGTGCCGATCGTGAAGGCGATGATCGTCGCGAAGCCCACGAGCCCGACGGTCCAGGGGAGCGCCTGACCGATCACCTCGGTCACCGGCCGCAGGCCGTGCAACAGCGAGACGCCGAGGTCACCGCGCAGCAGCACCGCCCAGTAGTCGAGGTACTGCTGGAAGAGCGACTTGTCGGTGTCGAGCCCGAGGAGGGCCCTGAGCGCATCCGCCGCCTCCGGACTGATGTCGCGGTTGTTGCGGGCGATGTAGGCCGTGACCGCGTCGCCCTTCATCAGACGCGGAAGGAAGAAGTTGATCGTGATGGCAGCCCACAGGGTGAACAGGTAGAACGCGGCGCGGCCGCCGAGGAACCGCCACGGGATGCGTGACCTCCCCTTCACCGCGGTCGTGGCGGTCGTGCCGGCCTCGATCGCGTCGGAGGCGGGCAGCTGGGGTTCGACGGCGGTCACTGCGCTCCTCCGTGGATGCCGGTTCGCGACGCGAAGAACGTGTCGGGGTCGGGAGACGCCCCGCGCAGTTCGCGGGTGTAGGGATGCTGGGGGCGGAGGATGACGTCGTCGGCGGTGCCCCTCTCGACGACCCGTCCTTGGTTCAGCACCAGGATGTCGTCGCTGAAGTGGCGGGCGGTCGCCAGGTCGTGCGTGATGTAGAGCACGCCCAGCCCTTCCTCCCGCTGCAGGTCGGCGAGCAGGTTCAGGATGCCGAGCCGGATCGAGACGTCGAGCATCGACACGGGCTCGTCGGCCACGAGGAACTTCGGCCGGGAGGCGAGGGCTCGAGCGATCGCGACCCGCTGCCGCTGACCCCCGGAGAGCTCATGGGGGCGACGGTCGATGACAGCCTGAGGGTCGAGGCGCACCCGCTCGAGCAGGCGCCGCACCTCCGCACCGAGCTGGTCGGTCGGCACGACGCGGTCCAGCCGCAGCGGGCGTTCGAGGTGGTGCCGGATGGAGTGGTAGGGGTTCAGCGACGCGAACGGGTCTTGAAAGACCATCCGAAGCTGCTGGCGGTACGCGCGCAGGCCCCTGCCTCGTCGGGGGATCCGCGTGCCGCCGAGCCGCACCTCGCCACTCGTCGGCACCTCGAGCTGGGTCAGGATCTTGGCGATCGTCGACTTGCCGCTGCCGGATTGGCCCACGAGGCCGATCGTCCGACCGGGTTCGAGGGTGAAACTCACATCGTCGAGAGCCTTGATGTGGCCCGCTCCCCGCACCGAGTAGATCTTGGTGACGGCGTCGAACTCGAGGGTCGTCATCGCGTCACCACCCCCCGGTCGCCCGTGAGACGGGGGAACGAGGACAGCAGCGTCTTCGTGTAGTCGTTCTGCGGGTCCGTCCAGATCCGTTCCGCGGTGTCGAGCTCGACGATCTCGCCCTCGCGCATGATCGCGATGCGGTCGCTGATCTCCAGCAGCAGGGGGAGGTCGTGGGTGATGAAGATCACCGAGAAGCCGAACTGGTGACGGAGATCGGAGAGCTGACGCAGGATCTCGCGCTGCACGAGCACGTCGAGGGCGGTGGTCGGCTCGTCCATGACCATGAGCTGTGGCCGGAGAGCGAGCGCCATCGCGATCATCACGCGCTGGCGCATCCCGCCGGAGAGCTCATGGGGGAAGGAGCGCAAGCGCTGCGCGCCCACTTTCACGATCTCGAGGAGCTCGGCGGCAGCGTGCCGTCGCTGCGAGCGGCTGAGGGAGGGTCGGTGCACCTCGAAGACGTCCTCGAGTTGTTCGCCGATGGTGGCGACGGGGTTGAGCGCGTTCATCGCGCCCTGGAACACCATCGAGACCTTGTCCCACCGGAACTCGCGCAGCTCCTCGGCGTCGAGACGGTTGATGTCGATGTTCTCGCCGCTCTTGTCGTGGAAGACGACGGAGCCGCTCGTGATCACCGCGGGCGCCTTGAGCAGCCGCTGAAGCCCGTACGCGAGCGTGGTCTTGCCGCATCCGCTCTCGCCGGCGAGCCCGAGGACTTCGCCGCGCCGGAGCTCGAGCGTGACGTTCTTCACCGCTTCCAGCGGCGGATCGACGTCATACACGACCGAGAAGTCGTAGACGGAGAGCAGCGCATCTCTCATCGGTGGGGTTCGCTTTCGTCAGGGGGCTCGGACAGCGGGCGGGGCGGGTGCCGGAACGGCGCACCCGCCCCGCCTTGCACACCTAGTCGGCGGGCGTGAGGTTCACCAGGATCTGCACGATCCCGGGCTGAGTCGGATCCGCCGAAGCGTACATGTCGTCCTCACTCGGCCACCCGACGTAGTTGCGGGTGTTGAACTCGCCGAGCAGCGGGTGCGAACCCAGCGGGATCGCCGGAACGTTCTCGGCGAACGCCCGCTGCAGCACCGCGGACGCCGCCGCACGATCCTCGTCCGACGCGGCGTTGGCGTACGTGTTCAGCGCCTCGGTGACCGCGGGGTCGTTGAAGCGTCCGAAGTTGAACTGCGCCCGGTCGTCGACGATCCACTTGGGGTCCATCGTGGAGGTGTAGAGCCCGTACGCGTTGCCGGTGTCCTCGAGCCAATGGATGATCGCCTGGAACGTGCCCTCCTGGCGAGCGGCGTCCCAGCCGCCCCAGTCGGGCTGGTCGATCTTGACGTCGATGCCGAGGCCTTCCTTGAGCTCTTCGGCGAGCAGCGCCTGCTCGGTGTTCCAGTCGCTCCAGCCGGCGGGCACGGAGATCGTGAAGCTCACCGCCTCGCCGTCGGGGTCGATCAGGTTCTCGTCCTGCCAGGTGTACCCGGCCTCGGTGAGGATGTCCTTCGCCTTGTCGACGTCGACCGAGTAGTCCTCGCCCTGGAACTCGTCGATGATCTCGCCCTCGAGCAGGCTGCCGAGGCCGGTGACGTTCCAGATCGCCGAGCTGGCGCCTTCGCGGGCGATGTCGACATACGCGTTGCGGTCGATCGTCCACGCCAGAGCCTGACGGAGTGCCGGGTCGTTGAACGGCTTCGTCTGCAGGTTCATGAACAGCGTGCCGGCACCCGCGGTGGGCGAGGCCAGGAACTGGTTGTGCTCGTCGGCGGACAGGTAGCTCGCCTCGATCTGCGGGATGAACGCCTGCGCCCAGTCGGCGTCGCCGGAGACGAGCGCCGTCGTGAGTGCCGCGTTGTCGCCGTACGACACGTAGTGCAGCTCGGGAACCGCCAGGTCGCCGCCCCAGTAGTCGGGGTTCGCTGTGAGGGTGACCGACTCGGTCGACCAGTTGGAGAGCACGTACGGCCCGGTGCCGACGGCCTGGCCCTCCTCGGTGAGCGGGGCGGTGTTCGGGTCGTCGAGGCCCTCCCAGATGTGCTTCGGCACGATCGGGGTGTGCAGCACGCGCGACTGCGAGTTGTACTTGGAGTCGGCGAAGCTCAGCGTGATCGCATCGCCGTCGGCCGTCACGCTCTCGAGCTTGAGACCGGCGGTGTCCGCGAGACGACCCTCGAGGTACTGGTCGAACGTGTAGACGATGTCGTCGCCCGTGAACTCGGTGCCGTCGCTCCAGGTGACACCGCTGCGCGGTACGACCGTGAGCTCGGTGTAGTCATCGTTCCACTCCACCGATTCGGCGAGCCAGGGGGTGGTGCCGAGGTCGCCCGTCGGGTTGACGAGGGCGAGCGGCTCGAAGATGACCTTCGCGTAGCCGTACTTCGACGCCGACGAGTCGCCGAGGTAGGGGTTGTGGGACTCGGTGGTGATCGCGCCGTCGGGCTTGGCGATCGTCAGGGCGGCGGTTCCGGATGCCCCGGGGTCGTTGCCGCCGGCGCAGCCGGTGAGCGCCAGGGCCGCGGCGGCGCCGATGGCGACAAGGGATGTTCTCAGCCTCATTGCTTATCTCCTCGCTGGTGGATGCACGGCGTCGTGCTCCCGAGGGGCGACGTCGGCGTCGGTGGGTTACTGCGCGATTAACTTACATTCTGGTAAGTAGGTCGCGCAACTAGGCTAAGGGCATGGCCAACTCGCGGCAGATCAAGTCCCGACCGGAGACTCTCGCGCGCCGGCGGGAGATCGTCGAGGCAGCTGCGGAGGTGTTCGGCGCGAAGGGCTACACCGGCGGCACGCTCGTCGACATCGCCGACGTCGTCGGGATGACCCACGCGGGCGTGCTCCACCATTTCGGCTCCAAGGACCAGTTGCTGCTCGAGGTGCTGACCCTCCGCGACGAGACGGATGTGGAGGGCTTCGAGGGGCAGCACATCCCGGATGGCACGGACCTCTTCCGCCACCTGGTGCGGACTGCCGCCAAGAACGCCGAACGCGCCGGCATCGTGCAGTCGTTCGTCGTGCTCTCCGCCGAATCGGTGACCGACGATCATCCGGCCCGCGAGTACTTCCGCGCCCGGTACTCCACGCTGCGCAGCGAGACGGAGCAGGCGTTCCGCGTCATGTGCGACGAGCTCGGCGTCGAGAACCCGCACTCCGTCGCCGACGCCTCCGCGGCGATCCTCGCCGCGATGGACGGGCTCCAGGTGCAGTGGCTGCTCGAACGCGACGGTGTCGACCTCGCACGTGCGACCCGGTTCGCGATCGAGGCGATCGTGGCCGCCGTCGTCGGACGCCCCTTCAGCCTCGACCCCTGACCCCAACGAGGAACTCGAAGCGTGACGGCGGGGCCGAATCGATGAGGCAATCGGGGTAGGGGTCCCCGTTCTTGCCTCAGCGGTTCGGCCCCGCCGTCACGCGAACCCGAGTTACCGACTCACTCCCACTCGATCGTGCCCGGCGGCTTCGACGTGACGTCGAGCACGACCCGGTTGACCCCCGCGACCTCGTTGGTGATGCGGTTGCTGATCTTCGCCAGCAGCTCGTAGGGCAGGCGCGTCCAGTCGGCCGTCATCGCATCCTCGCTCGACACGGGACGCAGCACGATGGGGTGCCCGTATGTGCGGCCGTCGCCCATGACGCCGACCGAGCGCACGTCGGCTAGCAGCACGACGGGGCACTGCCAGATCTCGCCGTCGAGGCCGGCCCCGCTCAGCTCGGCACGGACGATCGAGTCCGCCTCGCGGAGCAGATCGAGGCGCTCACGGGTAACCTCCCCGACGATGCGGATCCCGAGTCCTGGCCCCGGAAAGGGCTGGCGTCCCACGATCACCTCGGGCAGGCCGAGTTCGCGGCCGATGGCGCGCACCTCGTCCTTGAAGAGGGTGCGCAGGGGCTCGACGAGCTCGAATTGGAGGTCTTCCGGCAGTCCGCCCACGTTGTGGTGCGACTTGATGTTGGCGGTGCCCGATCCGCCGCCGGATTCGACGACGTCGGGGTAGAGGGTGCCCTGCACGAGGAACTTGATCGGTTCACCATCCGCGGCGGCCTCGGCGACGAGTTCGCGCTCCGCCGCTTCGAAGGTGCGGATGAATTCGCGCCCGATGATCTTGCGCTTCTCCTCGGGGTCGCTCACCCCCGCGAGCGCGCTGAGGAACTGGTCGGCGGCATCCACGGTGACGAGGCGCACACCGGTCGACGCGACGTAATCGGTCTCGACCTGCTCCCGCTCGCCGGCGCGCATGAGTCCGTGATCGACGAAGACGCAGACGAGCTGGTCGCCGACCGCCTTGTGCACGAGCGCGGCAGCGACGGCCGAGTCGACACCACCCGAGAGGGCGCACAGCACGCGCGCCGACCCGACCTGAGAACGGATGCGCTCCACCTGGTCGGCGATGACGTTGCCGCTGTTCCAGTCGGCGGGGATGCCGGCCGCCCGGTGCAGGAAGTTCTCGAGCACCGCCTGTCCGTGGGCGGAGTGCCGCACCTCGGGATGCCACTGCACGCCGTACAGCTTCCGTTCGTCGCTGCCGAATGCGGCGACGGGGGTGGCGTCGGAAGACGCGAGCACCTCGAAGCCGTCGGGCGCCCGCACGACCGAGTCGCCGTGCGACATCCACGCGGTCTGCTCGTCGGGCTGGCCGCCGAGGAACACGCTCGCCGGTCCCGCGAGCCGCACCTGCGTCGACCCGTACTCCCGGTTCCCCGTGCGAGCGACCTCACCGCCGAGCTGCTGCGCCATCACCTGGAAGCCGTAGCAGATGCCCATCGTCGGGATGCCGAGCTCGAGGATGCCGGAGTCGAGGTCGGGCGAGCCCTCCTCGTAGACGCTCGACGGTCCGCCGGAGAGCACGATGCCGACGGGGTTCCGCGCGCGGATCTCCTCCGCCGTGACGGTGTGCGGCACGATCTCGCTGTACACACCGGCCTCGCGCACGCGTCGCGCGATGAGCTGCGCGTACTGGGCCCCGAAGTCGACGACCAGCACCGGACGTTGCGACGAGTCGCTCATGCAGCAGCCTCCACAGGGGTCTCGACCTTGGCGAGCTCGGCGCGGACCCACCGCGGCACACGGAACTCGAAGAAGAACGACAGCAGCGGGATGATGCCGCCGAGCGCGATGAACAGGAACCGCCCGAACGACCAGCGCGTGAACCGCCACAGCAGGAAGTCGAACGCGAGGTACACGACGTAGAGCCAGCCGTGGGTGGTGAGGATGATGTTCGACACGTTCACGGTGCCGCGCTCCTCGATGAGCTCGCGCGGCGTGAACCCGAGTCCGTACGCCTCCGACCACTCGATGTCGACGAGGTAGCCGTAGCGCGAGACCATCATGACGACGAGCATCAGGAGGAAGACGCCGGTCACGATCGCCGAGACCCGGAAGAGCGTCAGGACCAGTCGGATGCGGGGGACGTCGTCGGGGCGAGGTCCGAGTGGCATGCCCTCAGTCTACGGTCGCGGCCGCACCGCTTCCGGCGGCCGACTCCTCCTCCTCGCGCTCCACGGCATCCCGCACGAGGCGGTACCAGAGGTAGATCGCGAAGCCGCCGAAGATGATCCACTCGATCGCGTAGAAGACGTTGAGCAGGTTGAGTCGCACCTCGCGCGCGGGGGCCGTGGCGTCGATCCGCTCGTAGCCCGGCGGCGGTTCGTCGGCGACGAGGAACCCGGCGTAGACGGGCCCGGGAGACTCCCACACGTTGACGAGCGCGGCGACCGACATCGCGCTGAACTCGCCCGCCTCGAAGTCGGAGGACTGCGGCTCCTCGCTCGGGAGGTAGCGCCCCGACCACTCGGTGCGGTCGATGCCGAGGTCGGCGACCGCGGCGCCGTCGGCGAGGAAGCCGAGCGCCACCGCGAGCGACGCCCCCTCATCGGTGACGACGTGGCCGACGAGCCAGCTTCCCTCCCGCCCGTCGAGGGAGCGGCCGGTGAGGGTGACGAAGTCGCTGTCGACGAGCTCGCCCGTCACGCCCACGATCCGCCCCGCCTGCGGCTCGGTCATCGCCTCGCCCGGGGCGGCGAGCTCCGCAAGTGGCACCGAGGTCTCGGTGTCGATGTCGACGACGTCGGTGTTCTCGACGCTGCGCTCGAACTGCCACTGGGCGAACGCGGCGAATCCTGCGGCGATGCCGAGGCTCAGCACGAGGGCGGCGATCCACGTCGGGCGGCGCGCCATGGACCAGAACCTCGAGCTGAGGGATGTCGTGGTGCTCAATACTCAGGGTCCCGTTCTCGTCGGGGATCGGTCTCGGTCAGCGGGACGGGCGGATCGTCGGACGCGATCTGGAGGGCGGACTCCTCATCCGCCATCGCGGCTTCGGCGAGGGCGAACTCGCGATCCCGCTCGGCGTCGACGCGGCGGGCGGCACCGCCGAGGGCGCCGAGTCGCTCCGAGTTGACGGCGAGCACGGGCCCGATGATCGCCATCGACAGCACGTAGAGCCCCGCGAACGGCGTGAGGCGTGAATCGAGACCCGCCGCGGCGGCGAGCGTCGCGAGGATGAGGGTGAACTCGCCGCGATTGTGCAGCATCGTCGAGACGTTGAGTCCCTGTGCGACGGTGAGGCCGTTCAGTCGCGCGATGAGCTGACCGCCCGCCGTGTTGACGACGAGCGTCATCACGACCGCGATCGCGACCGGCACGACCACCTCGCCGAACGTGCTCGGGTCGAGCGCGAGGCCGAAGTTGAGGAAGAAGAAGGCCGCGAAGACGTCGCGCAACGGAAGGGTGAGCGCCTCGATGCGCGCCTTGTGGCGGGTCGCGCCGAGGACGAGGCCGATGAGGAAGGCGCCGATCGCATCCGACACCCCGAGCAGCTCCCCGAGCCCTCCGAATCCGAGGGCGAGGCCGAAGAACGCGATCGTGAACAGTTCGTCGTCGCGCGTGCCGACGAGCCGTGAGATGAGGCGCCCGCCGTAGCGGGCGATCGCGAACATCGCCACGAGGAAAGCGAAGGCAGTCGCGAGTTGGATGACGATCGGCCAGACCTCCGTCTCGCCGCTCAGCACGACCGAGACGATCGCGAGGTACACCGCGATGAAGACATCCTCGACGACCGCGATGCCGAGGACCGTCGGGGTCTCCTGGTTGGCGAGCCGCCGCAACTCGATGAGCAGTTTCGTGATGATCGCGCTCGACGACATCGCCGTCATGCCCGCGATGATGAGCGCCTCGCGCGCGCCCCAGCCGACGAGCCACCCGAACACGAACCCGGTCGTCATGTTGATCGCGATGCGTGTTCCGCCGGAGATGAGCAGACGCTTCGCGTTGCCGAAGAACTCCTCGGTGTCGAACTCGAGCCCGAGCGAGAAGAGCAGGAAGATCAGCCCGAAGACGGCGATGAGCTCGACATCCCCGGGCTCGAAGTTGAGGAACGGGATCCATTCGAAGTTCGGGCTCGCGAGGAGTCCGACGATCATGTAGATCGGGATCGCGGGCAGGCCGATGCGCTTGCCGAGTCGCCCCAGGCCGTAGGCGAGAACGAAGAGAACGCCGAGCGTGAGGAGTTCGACGCCGAGATCTTCGGAGTGCACGGCCAGGTGCACGTCAGGCTCCCGGCGGCGCGGCGTGCTCCGCGGGAGCCTTCGTGAACTCCCCGGAACGGAAGAACTGGAACGCCTTGGCGACCTTCTCGGGGGCGCCGGCGACGACCAGGGTGTCGCCGGGGAAGACCTTGAAGTCGCCGTCCGGCGCGGGGTTGGCCGACTCGCCGCGGACGACGGCGACGACCGTCACGCCGGGAAGGCCCTTCATCGTGAGCGAGCCGAGCTGCTGCCCGGCGATGTGGTGGTCGTAGTCGACCGGGAACCAGTCGATGCTGAGGCCGGGAATCTGATCCATGCCGGAGAGCGACTCCGTGATGCGCGTGCCGCCGAGCAGCTCGGCGAGGGTGTGCGCCTCGTCTTCGTCGAGTCGCAGCGACACCTTGCGGGCGTCGCCGTCTTCGGCATCCGCGAAGGTCACGAGGTCGCTCGATCCGGAGCGGTGCGTGAGGACGCCGACCTTGCCGCCGTCTTCGCACACCAAGGTGTGGGGCACCCCGGCCC
>NZ_JBMRCP010000086.1:0-33748 GCF_057350545.1 Pseudolysinimonas sp.
CCGCGGCCCGACGCCTCGCCACGATCTCCCCCGACGGCGTCCTCGCGTTCGGGCCGCAGCTCCTCGACGACGACCGCCCTATCCGCTTCAACGACGGCGGCGTCGACCCGCAGGGACGCTTCGTCGTCGGCACGTTGTCACTGACCGAACCCGTGGGGCTCGAGCGGCTGCTGCGCGTCTCGCCCGACGGCTCCGTCGAGACGCTGCGCGAGCGGCTCCAGCTCGCCAACGGCGTCGGCTGGTCGCCGGACGGCGCCACGATCTACCACGTCGACACCTACGCTCAGACGATCTCGTCGCACTCGTACGCACCGGGAGGCTTCGACACCGAGGAGCCGTGGGTGGCGATCCCCGCCGAGTTCCCGGGCTACCCCGACGGGCTCCGCGTCGACGCCGAGGGGATGCTGTGGGTCGCCCAGTTCTCGGCCGGATGCGTCGTTCGCTACGCGCCCGACGGGCGCGAGCTCGCCCGCGTGGTCGTCGACGCGCAGCAGCCCACCTGTCCGGGGTTCGTCGGCGAGCGGCTCGTCGTCACCTCCGCGATCGAGCACCTGACCCCGGAGGAGCGCGTGCCGGCCGACGGCGCGCTGTTCGTCGCCGACGTCGGCGTCACCGGCATCCCGCCGCATCGCTGGCGCGGCACGACCACCCTCGAGACCACCCCTGAGAAGGAGACCCCATGAGACTCGCCCGCCTCGGCCCCGCCGGCTCGGAGACCCCCGGCGTCGTGCTCGACGACGACCTCTTCGTCGACCTGAGCGACGTCGTGCGCGACTTCGACGAGGCGTTCTTCGGCGAGGGGGGCCTCGCCACCCTGCCGGCGATCGTGGCCGAGCGCGTCGCCGCGGGCCGCGCCGAGCCGCTCGCCGGGCGCCGCTTCGGGGCGCCGATCGCGCGGCCGCACCAGATCCTGTGCATCGGCCTGAACTACCGCGACCACGCCGCCGAGACCGGTCAGGCCGTGCCCACCGAGCCGATCCTCTTCAACAAGGCGCCGAACACGCTGATCGGACCCGACGACGACATCCTCATCCCCCGCGGTTCGCAGAAGACCGACTGGGAGGTCGAGCTCGGCATCGTCATCGGCTCACGCGCGTCGTACCTCGCCGACGAGAACGAGGCCGCTGCGGCGATCGCCGGCTACGTGCTCGTCAACGACGTCAGCGAGCGCGCCTGGCAGATCGAGCGCGGCGGCCAGTGGGTGAAGGGCAAGTCGGCCCCGACCTTCAACCCGGCCGGCCCCTACCTCGTGACGCCCGACGAGATCGGCGACGTGCTCGACCTCGACCTCTGGCTCGAGATCGACGGCGAGCGGGTGCAGAACGGATCGACGTCGACGATGGTCTTCAGCCCGGCGTTCATCGTGCACTACGTGAGCCAGTTCATGACGCTCGAGCCCGGCGACCTCATCAACACCGGCACTCCGCCCGGAGTGGGGCTCGGGATGTCGCCGAACCGCTACCTGCACGGCGGCGAGACGCTCACCCTCGGCGCGACCCGACTCGGCACTCAGACGCAGCGCGTCGTCGCGAACCCGGAGGTCTGATGCGCGCGCTCGTCGTCACCGGCCCGCACGAGGCGAGCGTGCAGGAGGTGCCCGCACCCGTGCCGTCGGCCGGTGAACTGCTCGTCGAGGTGGAGCGAGTCGGCATCTGCGGCACCGACGTCGAGCTCTACACGGGCGAGATGGCCTACCTCGAGCAGGGCCACACGCACTTCCCGATCCGGCTCGGCCACGAGTGGACCGGACGCGTCGTCGCGACGGGTTCGCCCGAGGACGAGGAGTGGATCGGCCGGCGGGTCACGGGCGACACGATGCTCGGCTGCGGCAGGTGCGACTACTGCCGTCGCGGCGTCCATCACGTCTGCCCGAACCGATTCGAGGTCGGCATCCGCGACGGCTGGCCCGGCGCCCTCGCCGAGCAGACCCTCGTGCCGACGCGCTTCGCCTATCCGATCCCCGAGCACGTCTCGGTGACGGCGGCCGCACTCGTCGAGCCCGGCGGCAACTCGCTGCGCGCGGTGCGGGCCGCCCACCTCGAGCCCGGACGCAGCGTGCTCATCCTCGGGTCCGGCACGATCGGTCTCCTCGCCGCGCAGTTCGCCCTCGCGGAGGGGGCCGAGGTGCACCTCGCGGGGGTGCGTCCCCGCTCGCTCGACCTCGCGCGGTCGCTCGGCATCCCGCACGTGGTCACGGTCGACGAGGTCGCCGCGGGCGAGGGCGACCGGTTCGACGCCGTCATCGACTGCACGAGCGTCGAGTCGTCGCCCGCCCTCGCGGTGCGTCTCGTGAAGCCCGCGGGGCGGGTCGTGTTCATCGGCCTGTCGTCGGCGCCGAGCGAGGTCGACACGCGCGACATCGCGCTCAAGGACGTCACCGCGGTCGGCATCCTCTCGGCCTCCCCCGGTCTCGCCGGCGCGATCGACGGCTTCGCGAGCGGCGCCGTCGTGCCCGACGCGATCGTGAGCGAAGTCATCGGCCTCGACGAGGTGCCGAGTCGCCTCGACGGCGAGCGCGGACCGGATGCCGGGCCCGGCCCCAAGGTGCACGTGGACCCGCGGCGATGACGAACGCACCCGACGACGAGAAGCTGGTCGGTGCCGACCGGGTGCTGGCGCTGCTCGTCGAGCTCGCACAGCATCCGGATGGCGCTACCCTCGACGACCTCGCCGCCGCGATGGGAGGGTCGAAGTCGACCATCCACCGCGCCCTCGGGGCGCTCGTGCGCTCGGGGCTCGCCGACCAGTCGGGACGCGGACGCTACGTGCTCGGCGACGAGTTCGTGCGTCTCGCCTTCCAGTACCACGCGGGCCGCCCGGTGAGCACCCGCATCGAGCCCGTGCTGCACGAGCTCGCCGAGCACTTCGGCGAGACGACCCACTTCGGGGTGCTCGACGGCCGCGACGTCGTGTATCGCGCCAAGCGCGACCCGGCGGTCGGCGCCGTGCGGCTCACCTCGACCGTCGGCGGGCGCAACCCGGCGGCGGCGACCGCGATCGGCAAGGTGCTGCTCGCCGAGCACCTCACGACGCGCGCCGACGTCGAGCGGTGGCTCGACGGGGAGACCCTCGAGGCGCGCACCGAGAACACGATCACCGATCTCGACGCCTTCGTCGACGAGCTGCGACTCACGCGCGACCGCGGCTACGGCGTCGACGACCAGGAGAACGAGCTCGGCGTGAACTGCATCGCCCTGCCGGTCTACCTCGACGGCCGCCCGCTCGCGAGCGGTGCGATCAGCGTGAGCGGTCTCGCCTTCCCCCGCCCGCTCGCCGACCTCGTCGCCGCGCGCGGTGAGATCGCCGCGATCCTCACGCGGGCGCTCGGCGCCGACGTTGTGCGGGGATAGAGGAAGGCCCCGGTTCCGTCGAACCGGGGCCTTCCTCTACTGTCTCAACCAGTGTGCGCCCGAAGGGACTCGAACCCCTAACCTTCTGATCCGTAGTCAGATGCTCTATCCATTGAGCTACGGGCGCATCGTGCCGCTCGCGGGAGCCGACAACCTGACGACTATATCAGGCCCCGCGGCGGCACCCGGCTCACGGTTGCGGCACGCGCACCGGCTCGTCGTCGAAGCGCTCGAGGTCGGACTCGAGCGCCGCGTAGACGGCGGGCTTGCGACGCTTCAGCACCTGGGCGTAGATGAGACCGCCCACGACGACCACGACGAGCAGCCACGGCAGGATGCGCACGTAGAGAGCCTCCGAGCCGGCGACGAGCGTGAAGTTGAAGATCGCGCCGAGACTGAAGCCCAGAAGAGCCAGGAAGCCCAGCCCGGGCGCGATCAGCGTGCTCCACCAACGGCGATCACGGACGCGACGGAAGTGCACGACCACCGAGAGGGCGGCGATCGTCTGCACGATCAGGATCGCGAGGGTCGCGAACCCGATCCCGACGGGCACGAGCGTCAGCACGGGCGGGAGCGCGTTGCCGTCGGGGTCGGTCTCGACGGCGACCGCGAAGATGCCGGCGACGGTCAGACCGAAGAGCAGGTTGACGAGCAGGGCACGCTGTGGGGCGCCGTGGCGGTTGGTGACCGCCAGCCAGCCGGGCAGGATGCGCGCGCGGCCGAGAGCGAACAGGTAGCGAGCAGCGGAGTTGTGGAACGCGAGCTGCGCCGCGATGACGCTCACGACGAGGAGCACGAGCGCGATGACGGCCACCACCGGCCCCAGGTAGCTGCCGAGAAGGTTGACGACGAGATCCCCGGCGGCCAGGCTGTCGAGCGCGGCGCCCTGGGCATCGCGCACCCCGACCGCGCTCACGATCGCCCAGGCGACGACGGCGTGCAGGATGCCGATGATGATGATCGCGGCGTAGGTCGCACGCGGCACCGTCACCCGCGGGTTCTTCGCCTCCTCGCTGAACAGCGCCGTCGCCTCGAAGCCGAGGAAGGCCGTCGCGACGAGGAGGAAGGCGATCCAGACCGAGCCGCCGACGAGGATCTCGGGGCTGAGGGCGAGGGTGAACGCGGTGATGTCGAAGCCGGTGTTGATGAGCACGGAGACCGCGAAGGCGAGGAGGATCAGGGTCTCGACCACGAGCGCGACGCCCAGCACGATCGCGCTGACGTGGATGCCGCGCCGCGCGAGCAGGAAGCACGCGATGAAGGCGATCGCGCCGACCAGGTACCAGTGCACCTCGAAGCCGAACAGCGTGGGGAAGACCACGGCGCCCGTGAAGAACCCGATGGTGCCGGTGCCGCCGGCGACGAACGCGTTGTAGCCGAGCGTGGCGATGAGCCCGGTCACGAGACCCGCGCTGCGTCCGAGTCCCTTGACGGCGATGGCGTAGAACCCGCCGGCGCTGATGAGCTCCTTCGACATCTGCGCGTAGCCGACCGCGAACAGAAGCAGTGCGACCGCGACGATGATGACGGCGACCGGGAGTCCGCCGCCGTTGCCGAAGCCGATCGCGAGGGGGAGCACCACGATGGCCGCGGTGAGCGGCGCCACGGCGGCGAGGACGAGGAACACGATGGACGGGACACCGAGCTGGTCGCGTCTCAGCGACTTGCCAGAGGTTTCGGATGACACGACGATCTCCTTCGATCGGGTTGGGTGTCTCGATTGTGGGCTCCCCGGGCCTCGGCGACTTGCCCGAGCGCGCTGGTGTCTTGCTCGACCGCGCACGTCCACCCCGGCTGCGTCGGCATCCCCAGGGTTTCGCGTGGCTAGGGTTCGGGCGCGAGGAGTTCGCGGAGCCGGTCCATCGAGTCGGCGACATCGGCGGCGTCCGCCACGAGAAGCTGCTGCAGGAGGAGACCGTCGACGGCGGCCGCCACGGCCCGAGCGAGCGCGCGGTCGGAACCGTCGCGACCCGTCCTCGCGAGCATCGCCTGCCAGGCGTCGACGAAGACCTCGTATTGGCGCGCGAGGGCCGGGCGCAGGGCCGACGTGCGCCGGGACTCGAGCAGGAGCTCGTACTGGAACAGCTGAAGCGCCGGATCGGGGCCGATCAGGCGTGTCACGAGGTCCGTCGCGAGCGGCCGGCTGTCGTCCGCGGATCGGGAGAACGCGTCGAGCGTGAGGTCGGTCGCATAGGCCAGCGCCGCTTCGACGAGACCTTCGCGCGTGCCGAAGTGGTGGGCGACCAGCGAGTTCGTGACCCCGGCCCGCTCCGCCACCGCTCGGTACGTGAGACCGCGCAGCCCGCTCTCGGCCACCACCTCGATCGTCGCCGCGAGGATCGCCGCCTTCCCGTGCCCGTAGGGAAGCCGCTGACCCGCCACGTCTTCATCCTAGGTTGACAGCAAACTGAGCATCTGCTTAGGTTTGGCGCGCAGCGAAGGAGCCGCCATGACGACACGAACGTTTCTCGACGAGATCACGCTCGAGCAGCTCGAGCACGATCCGTACCCCATCTACGCGCGGCTCCGTGCAGAGGCGCCGGTCGCGTGGATCCCCGCGGCGGAGGTCTGGTTCGTCACCCGTTGGCAGGACTGCTCCGACATCGGGAACCAGAAGTACGGGTTCGTCGCCGCATCCGGGCATCCCACGATCGACCGGGTCTTCAACCGCCCGAACGTGTTGACGACCGACGGACCCGAGCACAGCGACCTGCGCACCGGGATCGACCCGCGCCTCACGCCCGACTCGGTCACGTCGGTGGTGGACTCGATCGTGCGTCCCGTCGCACGGCGCCGCCTCGACGCGATCGCCGACGCCGGCAGCGCCGAGCTCATGGCGACGTACTTCGAACCCGTGAGCGTCGAGGCGCTGCGCCACGTCATGGGGCTCGACGAGCTCGTGGACGCCGACACGCTCCGGCGGTGGTTCGCGGGACTCAACACCGGGATCGCGAACTTCGCCCTCGACACCGACACGTTCGCGCAGGCCGACGGCATCTCGCGCGAGATCGACCGGACCCTCGCGCCGCTCATCGCCGAGCTCTCGGCTCGCCCCGACGACTCGATGATCTCCCACATGCTGTGGGCGGGGGTGCGCGACGGACGTCCGCGGTCGTTCGCGACGATCATGCCGTCGCTCAAAGTGATCCTCCTCGGCGGGATGCAGGAACCCGGGCACGCCGCCGCGAGCACACTCCTCGGGCTGTTCTCTCGGCCCGAGCAGCTCGCGCGGGTCGCCGCCGCCCCCGAGGAGCTCGCCGCGCTCGCCGTCAACGAAGGGCTGCGCTGGATCTCGCCGATCGGAGCGATCGAGCGTCAGGCGTCCGTCGACACCGAGGTGGCGGGTGTGAGCATCCCGGCCGGTGCGATCGTCGAAGCCGTGATCGCGTCCGCGAACCGCGACGAGACGCGCTACGAGGACCCGGATGTCTTCGACCTGGATCGCGCGACGAGGTCGCACCAGGCGTTCGGCGCGGGCGACCACTTCTGTGCGGGACACTTCTTCGCGCGGCAGGTGGAGCGCATCATGTTCGAAGAGCTGCTCGGACGCCTGCCTTCCCTCCGCCAGCCCGACGGCGCCGTTGTGCCCGTGTCCGGCTGGTTCTTCCGAGCGCCTGAGCGGCTCGAGGCGGAGTGGGGCGAGGCCCGGCCCGCGCGGGAGACCCTCGTGCTGCCGCAGGGCGCGAGAAACCTGACGGTCGCCTCGATCGAGCGCGAGACCGACGATGTCGTGTGCGTGGAGCTCCGCGCAAGCGACGGCGGCGACCTGCCCGCGTGGACGCCGGGCGCACACATCGACCTCTGGGCCGTGCCGCACCGCGCCGGTCAGTACTCGCTCCTCGGCGACCCTGCGGATCGGCGGACCTGGAAGGTCGGAGTGCTCCGCGAGAGCGCGAGCCGCGGGGTGTCGCGCACGATCCACGAGCGCCTCGCCGTCGGAGACAGCATCCCCGTCGGCGGCCCCCGCAACAACTTCCCCCTCGTGGCCGCGGACTCGTACCTGTTCCTCGCCGGCGGCATCGGCATCACCCCGATCCTCCCGATGATCGACGAAGCCGAGCGCACCGGGCGCGCGTGGTCGCTGCACTGGGCGACGCGAGACGAGCTCGCGCCGTTCGAGTCGCGACTCAGCGGAAAGGCGGGGGTATCCCGCTACCGGAGCGACGGACCGCGGCTGGACCTGCGCGCGACCCTCGCCCTCGTCGAGCCCGGCACCGCCGTGTACTGCTGCGGGCCGGAGCGGATGCTCGACGCCGTCGCCTCCCTCGGGGAGGAGTTCCGTCTCGACGTGCACCTCGAGCGGTTCTCCGGCGTCGAGGCGGTGCGCGAGGGCGACCGCGAGTTCGAGCTCGAGCTGGCCTCGACAGGCGAGCGGATCGTCGTGCCGGCCGACCGCAGCGCGCTCGCGGTGCTCCAAGAACGCGGCGTGCAGGTGCTGACGGCGTGTGGCGAGGGCAACTGCGGCTCGTGCGAGACCCGGGTTCTGGCCGGCTCGATCGAGCACCGCGACGTGCTGCTCACCCCCGCGCAGCGCGCCGCCGGCGACCGGATGATGGTGTGCGTCTCCCGCGCGGCGGGGGAGCGGATCGTGCTCGACCTCTGAGCGCACCCCTCGAGGTCAGAGGTCGAGGCCGTCGAAGGCGATCGTGGGAACGTCGACCGCGCCGGCACCCCCGTCGGCGACGATGACGGCTCCTGTGACGTACGAGGCGTCCGACGAGAGCAGGAAGGACACGACCGCGGCGATCTCCTCAGCCCTCGCCGGCCTCCGCAGCGGCACATTCCGCGTCACCTCCGTGTAGGCCCCCTCGATGTCGTCGCGCGCGGTCGCGGCGGCGAACTGGCGCATCTCCTCGTCCGCCATGGGGGTCACGGTCCAACCCGGGCACACGGCGTTCGCCCTGACACCTACCGGGCCGTAGTCTCGGGCGAGCGAGCGGGTGAGTCCGAGCAGACCGTGCTTCGCCGTCGTGTACCCCGCGGTCTGCGGACCCGCCGCGAGCGCCGCGATCGACGACACCACGACGATCGACCCACTCGACTCGACGAGAGCCGGCAGGCAGGCGCGCGTCGAGACGAACGCGGTCGTCAGGTTCGCCCGAAGGCTCTCCGCCCATTC
Source organism: Pseudolysinimonas sp. (assembly GCF_057350545.1). NCBI lineage: Bacteria > Bacillati > Actinomycetota > Actinomycetes > Micrococcales > Microbacteriaceae > Pseudolysinimonas > Pseudolysinimonas sp. The sequence goes on from NZ_JBMRCP010000086.1 coordinate 8,470, forward strand.
GGCGTCACCCGTCTCGCCGACCGTGGAGAACCCGTGCCCGCCGGCGTTCGCGACGAGGTGATCGAGTCCGCCGAACCTGCTCCGAGTCTCGGCGACGACATCCCGCATCTCCGTCGGGTCGGCGGCGTCGGCCGTCATCGCGAGCGCGCGGTCGCCCAACTCGTGAGCCGCCGCCTCGACCCTCGACCTCGTTCTGCCGACGAGCACGACCTCCGCGCCCTGGGCGACCAGACGCCGGGCGATCGCCAACCCGATTCCGGTGCCTGCTCCGGTGACGATCGCCGTCGTCACCGGTCGGTCTCCTTCTCGAGGGCTCGTTCCAGCGCCCCGACGAGCAGGTCGACCTCGGATGGACCGAACGGCAGCGGCGGACGGATCTTCAGGACCGCGTCGTCGCGGCCGATGCGGCTGATGAGGATGCGGTCGGCCTTGAGCGACTCGACGAGACGCTTCGCGCGCGCGGCATCCGGAATCCGGTCGTCTCCGCCCTCGCCGGCGCTCACCGAGAAGCCGGTGAAGAGCCCCGACCCGCGGGCACGTCCGATGAACGCGTAGCGAGACGCCAGGTCGTCGAGCTTCGAGCGCAGCAACTCGCCGGTCGACGCTGCGCGGCCGACGAGGTCTTCGTCGTCGAGCACCTCGAGCACGGCGAGTCCGGCCGCCGACGAGACCGGGTTGCCGCCGAACGTGTTGAAGTACATGTTGCGGGGGCCGAACTCGTCGAGCAGGGCCGCCGGGAGCACGACGCCGCCGAGCGGATGACCGTTGCCCATGGGCTTGCCCATCGTCGCGAGGTCGGGAACCACGCCGTGGAGGCCGTGGCCCCAGAAGTGCTCGCCCGTGCGCCCGAACCCCGACTGCACCTCGTCCGCGATCACCAGGCCCCCGGCGGAGCGCACCCGTCGGGCCACCGCCGCGACGTAGCCGTCGGGCAGCCGACTCAGACCTTCGGTCGAGAACAGGGGGTCGAAGAGCCACGCCGAGAGCCCGAACCCGCCTTCTTGCAGGCTCGTGATCGCGGCGTCGACCTCGCTCAGCGCCTCCGCGAGCACCTCCTCCTCGTCACGCCCGCGGTCCGATCCGTCGAGGTCGGGAACGCGGATGGTGCGCACGTGGGCCCCGAGGGGCTCATGTGTGACGAGGCCCGTCGTGAGCTCCACGAGAGCCAGGGTGTGACCGTGATAGCTGAAGTCGGAGATCAGCACGCCCGTCGATCCGGAGTGCTGCGCCGCGATCCGCAGCGCGAGGTCGTTCGACTCCGAACCGCTGTTGGTGAACATCACCCGGTCCAGCGGCGCCGCGAAGGCCGCCAGCAGGCGCTCGGCGTACTCGACGACGCGATCGTTGAGGTACCGCGTGTGGATGTTGAGCCGCGCGGCCTGCTCGCTGATCGCCGCGACCACCCGTGGGTGCGTGTGGCCGACCTGCGGCACGTTGTTGTAGCCGTCGAGGTAGCGCGCGCCGCCGCGCGTCGTGAGCCACACCCCCGACGCGCTGACGAACTCGAGCGGCTCGTCGTAGAACAGCGGCGAGTAAGGACCGAGTGTGGCGCGTCGGCGGTCGAGGGTGCTCATGAGGTTCCCTTCGCGGGGTCGACGGATGGCCAGCCGGTGTCTCCGGTTTCGACGAACCTCCGCGCGGCGTCGAGCACCCACGGTGCCATCGTCTGCTCGTGGAAGTCGCTCGTCGGGTCGCCCGGCCGGTCCGCCGCCCATCCGAGGTAACTGAGCGCGCGCGCCATGAGGAGCGCATGCCACCCGCGCGCGTCGAAAGCCGGACGCACCGTCCGGTAGCCCGCGAGCACTGCGGCCGAGAGTTCGGCGCCGCGCGGATGGCGGCTGAACCAGAACACCGGGGTCGTGAGATCGAAGAGGTACCACCCCTCGCCCGAGTCGTCGAAGTCCAGCAGCACGAGTCCGTCGTCGGTCGAGAGCACGTTCTCGAACGTGTAGTCGGCGTGGATGACTCCGAACGCGTCCGCGGTCTTCGGCAGCGCCCCGAGCTCGCGGGCGACCCGCGCCTCGGACTCGTCGAGGATGCGCCTCTCGTTCGCCGTGAGCGACGCGAGCCGGGACGCCCGCCCCCACAACGCGTGCGGTCCGGCCAGGCCTCGCTCGTCCCACGCGGCCCGGGTGTATCCGGCGGGGGCACCCGCCGCCGCCGCGTCGTGCATGCGGGCGATCAGCACTCCGAGCCCGCGGAGCCGGGCGTCGTCGGGGCTGCTGCGGCCCTCGAACACCTCGGGCGTCTGCCCGAGTTCCACGGCATCGGGCACCCACTCCTGCATCGTGGCTTGCCGCAACCCGCCCTGGTCATCCCGCACGACGACCAGATAGCCGCCGGTCGGCGCTTCATGCGGCTGCGGCACGAGGAGTCCGCGCTCGCGGAACATCGCCACCGACGCCGTCTCCGAGCGCAGTTCCTCGTCGGTGCGGTATCCGACCCGGTGCATCCGCAGCGCGCGATCCATTCCGGGCGCCCGCACCCGGTAGACGTGGTTCTCGCGGTGCTTGACGAACGTGACCTCGGCCTCGCCGGGGACACCGAACGCGTCCAGCGCTCGGCGTGCTGCCGCGAACTCGTGCTCCATCATCGGCAGCGTAAGTGACGTCCGATCGGGCCGCCGCGGATCCGGCGACTCGTGCACGGTGGACCAATCATCCGACACCGCCCGACAAGTGCCGCCGCGAGCTAGGGTCGACGGCATGTGCCGGAGCATCCACGTCCTCCACAACTTCGAGCCCGCCGCGACCGATGACGAAGTCCACGCCGCCGCCCTGCAGTACGTGCGAAAGATCAGCGGCTCGACGAAGCCGTCGAAGGCGAACCAGGAGGCGTTCGACCACGCCGTCGCCGAGATCGCGCACATCACGCGGCACCTGCTGGAAGACCTCGTGACGACCGCGCCGCCGAAGAGCCGCGAGGAAGAAGCGGCGAAGGGGCGGGAGCGCTTCGAGAAGCGGATGTCACGGGAAGTCGCGGCGCGCACGGCCTGAATCGCCTCAGTCGTCGTCGGCGAGCGGCATCCGCGGCAACTTCGGGTCGATGGTCAAGCCGCTCCACGGAGGGCACGCGGCGTTCCACACGAGCTCGAGACCTCGGGCATCGCGCTCAAACGGTTCGCGTGCTGCGGCGCCATCCACTCGGCGCTCGACTCTCTGCAGGAGGTGGCGGCGTCGGTCGACATTGCCGACATCACGCGCGTCGAGTGCCGCGTCAACGCGCTGACCCCCGGCATCCTCGTGCACAGCGACGCGCAGACAGGCCTCGAGAGCAAGTTCAGCATGGAGTGCAGCGCCGCCGTCATGCTGCTCACGGGCAACGCGGGCCTCGCGCAGTTCTCGGACGAGCAGGCCCGCGACCCCCGGCTGCGCGACCTCACGCACACCGTCGAGCTGGTGGTCGACGAGCTGCCGATCGACCTCGCCACCTTCGCGACGATCGTGACCGTCGAGCTGGCGTCGGACGAGAGCATCTCGAGGCACCGGGGCGCCCCGCACGGCTACCCGCGGGACCCCCTGTCGGATGCCGAGCGTCACGCGAAGGTCGTGGAGTGCTGCGAGTCCACGCTGGGCGCGCCGACGACCGCACGTCTGATCGAGCTCGCGGAGTCGCTCGAGGAGCAGCCCTCCGTCGCCGAGCTCGTGGCGTGCCTCACCCCCGATTCGGCAGACGACCCTCGCTGAACCCGGCCCCGGCTTCGTGGCGCGGTCACAACCCCCGGGCGAGGCGGTGGTAGGCGGCGTTCCAGCGCACCGCGTCGCGGAACGCGGGAAGGGTCGTGCTCTCGTCGATGACGAGCAGCTCGGTCTCGGCCATCTCGGCGAAGTCGCGGAACGCATCCACGCCCACGGCGTTCGTCATGACCGTGTGATGGGCCGCACCGGCCGTCAGCCACGCCGCCGCGCTCGTGGCGAAGTCGGGCACCGGGCGCCACACGGCGTGCCCGACCGGGAGGCGAGGCATCGGATGCGGCAACGCGACGTTCTCGACGACGTTGGCGACGAGCCGGAACCGGTCGCGCATGTCGCTCATCGCGACCACGACGGCCGGCCCGGCATCGGCCGTGAAGACCAGGCGCACCGGATCGGGTTTGCCGCCGATGCTGAGGGGATGCACCTCGAGACGCGGCGTCGACGTCGTGAGCGCCGGGCTGATCTCGAGCATGTGCGCTCCGAGGATGAGCTCGTTGCCGGGCTCCAGGTGGTACGTGTAGTCCTCCATGAGGCTCGCGCCGCCCGGGAGGCCGTGGCCCATCACGGTTGCGACCCGCACGAGCATCGCGGTCTTCCAGTCGCCCTCCGCGCCGAACCCGTAGCCGTCGGCCATGAGCCGCTGCACCGCGAGTCCGGGCAGCTGAGGCAGGTCGCCCAAGTCTTCGAAGCTCGTGGTGAACGCGTCGAACCCGCCCTCCTCGAGGAAGGCACGCAGTCCGAGCTCGATCCGCGCGCCGTCGCGCAACGACCCGTGCCGCTCGCCACCGCGGCGCAGCTCGGCCGCGACGTCGTAGCGGTCCTCGTACTCGTCGACCAGCCTCTCGACGTCGGCGTCCGCGGCGGCATGCACGGCATCCGAGAGCTCGGTGACGCCCCACGTGTTCACCTGCACGCCGAACGTCAGCTCGGCCTCGGTCTTGTCGCCTTCGGTCACCGCGACGTGACGCATGTTGTCGCCGAAGCGCGCGAGCTTGAGCGACCGCGCGGCCGCGAAGCCCGCCGCCGCGCGCGCCCAGGTGTCGACCTCGCGGCCGACCCGCGCATCGGAGACGTGCCCGACGACGATCTTCTGGGGGCTGCCGAGCCGCGCCGCGATGTACGCGAACTCGCGGTCGCCGTGCGCCGACTGGTTGAGGTTCATGAAGTCGAAGTCGATGGTCTCCCACGGCAGGGCGATGTTCGCCTGCGTGTGCAGATGCAGGAGCGGCTTGCGCAGGGCGTCGAGGCCCGTGATCCACATCTTCGCGGGGGAGAACGTGTGCATCCACACGACGACGCCGTGGACGCGGTCGTCGGAGTTGGCCTCGAGCAGCAGCCGCCGAATGGATGCCGTGTCGAGCACGACGGGCTTCCAGACGAGAGTCGAGTCCACCGTGAGCGCGGCGCCGAGCTCGGCGGCGACCTTCCGTGACTGCTCCTCGACCTGCCTGAGGGTCTCGGGGCCGTAGAGGTCGAGGCTTCCGGTGACGAACCAGATCTCCGTGCCCGCGTAGGGGTCGGTCGCGTGACGCATCAGGTGATGCTCCTCTCGGTGGTGGGGGACTCCGCGGAGGCGGAGGAGTGCAGGACGGCGGCCGCCTCATCGACGACGGCGAGCAGCGCCTCGGGGTCGTGCGCGTAACGTCCGAGAAAGAGTCCGTCGACGTGGCCCTGGAATGCGTCGAGCACTCCCGGACGGGCCGCGCCGCCGTAGATGACCCCGCTCCCCGGGCGATGCGGCATCCGGTGAAGGGCCGAGCGCAGCGACCCGCAGACCTCGCGCACCCGGGCGACCGAGGCGGGTTCGTCACCGCCGATCGCCCAGGTCGGCTCGTAGGCGACGAGCACGCGGCCGGCGGGGGCGTGCGCGAGTGCGGAGTGGAGTTGCGCGAGCACGTAGGCGGCCGCCTCCACGGACGTGAGCCCCTCGGGCTCGCCGAGGCAGAGCAGCGGCGTCATCCCGTTGCGCAGGATGGCGGCGGTCTTCGCCGCGACGACCTCGTCGTTCTCGCCGAAGAGGTCGCGGCGCTCGGCGTGCCCGACCTCGACAAGGCTCACCCCGACCTCCGCGAGCTCGGCGGCGCTTACCTCCCCCGTGAACGCACCGGAATCCTCGGCGGCGCCGTCCTGCGCTCCGACGAGCACCTCCGTCCCACGGAACGCCTCGAGGGCCGGCATCACCTGGAGATAGGTGGGCATGACGAAGAGCACCACGTCTCCGCGGGCGACCGCGGCATGCACGGCACTCGTCTCGGCGACCTGGCGGAACCAGTCGAGGGCGGCTCCGTAGCCGAAGTACATCTTGAGGCTCACGCCGATATACACGGGTGCCACGTCAGCAGGATCCTGTCGTCTCGTAGCGGCGGATGACCTCGACCTTCTCAGCCGACGGCGACGCGGCATCGAACCGGTAGGCGAGCCACTCCCGTACGAGGCGCCGGGCGAGCTCGATCCCGATGACGCGCTGGCCCATCGTCAGGATCTGCGCATTGTTCGAGAGGATCGCCCGCTCGACCGAGTAACTGTCATGGGCGGTGACAGCACGCACGCCGGCCACCTTGTTCGCCGCGATCGCGACTCCGAGGCCCGTGCCGCAGAGGAGCAGCGCGCGATCTGCACGGCCCGCGGCGACCAACTCGGCGGCCGCGATCGCGACGGTCGGGTACGGCGCATGCCCGTCGGACTCCACGCCGACGTCGAGGACGCTGGCCACGTCGTCGCTCTGTTCGAGCTCCCGCCGGAGGATCGTCTTGTACTCGAAGCCCGCGTCATCGCTTCCGATGACGAGGCGCAACCGGTCGGCCATCTCACCCTCCCCCGCTCGGCACCGGCGACTCGAGCGAGCGAGCCACCGCCGACACGATCACGGCGAACGAGTACGCCCCGGGATCCGGCGTGCCGAGGCTCCGCTCGGCGTGGGGCCGTGCCCTGCCCTTGCGGGGCAGCAGCTCGGCGGTCGCCGCCGCGGCCGTGGAGGCCGCCCGTGCGGCTTCGACGCAAGCCTCCGCGACCGAGGAGCCCGACGACAGCTCGACCGCGAAGGCCCGCGCGAACGGGACGAGCGCGTCGACCATCGTCTTGTCGCCGACCTCGGCGCCGCCCTTCGCCTGAACGCCCGCGACCACCGCCGCGACGATGCCACCGAGCGCGTCGCGCTGCGGCACGAGGCGGTCGCCCACGGCGTTGCCGATCGCGCGAAGAGCGCCACCCCACAGTGCCCCCGAGGTGCCGCCTGCCTCGCGCGCCCACGCCGCACCGGCCGCGTCGAGGACGGTGCCCGCCCCGGCACCGTCGGCGGCGGCATCCCGCGCGGCGGCGAGCGCGGCGCCGATCCCACGGCTCATGCCGAGGCCGTGGTCGCCGTCGCCCGCGACGGCGTCGAGACGTCCGAACTCCGCCGCCTCGGACTCGACCGCGGCGGCGGCGACATCGAGAGCGGCGACGATCCGCTCCGCAAGCCACTGCGACGCCGGCGACCCGTCGGTGCGCCGACCGGCAGGAGCGGACTCCGCGGCGTTCGGCTCGGAGCCCACCGGGGCCGGGACGGCGGCCGACGGTGACCCGCGACGGTAGGTGGGAGTGTCGGCGGGCGCCTGGCAGAGGCGGGCGAGCTCGTCGTCGGGCCAGAAGAGTGTGAGCGAGATGCCCGACATCTCGAAGCTCGTGCAGAACTCGCCCACCTGCGGGTCGACGACCGTCAGGCCCTCCTCGGCGAGCAGTTGCGCGACACGGCGGTAGACGACGAACATCTCCTCGTACTTCGTCGACCCGAGCCCGTTGAGGATCGGGATGACGGCACGGCCGGGCCCCGACGTGACGCCCGGAGGCGTCTCTGCCAGTACACGCTCGACAAGGATCTCCGCGAGCCCGTCGGCGGTCGGCATCGGCACGTCGGCGATCCCCGGCTCGCCGTGGATCCCCATCCCGAGCGCCATCCGGCCGGGCGGCACCGTGAAGAGCGGCTCGTCGGCCCCCGGCAGCGTGCACCCCGAGAAGGCGGCCCCGATCGTGCGTGTCCGCGCGTTCGCGGTGCGGGCGATGCGCACGACCTCGGCGAGGGGCTGTCCCTCCTCGGCCGCCGCGCCGGCGCATTTGAACACGACGAGGTCGCCCGCGATTCCGCGCCGCAGGTGGCTCTCCTCGGGCGGAGCGCTCGAGATGTCGTCGGTGACGACCACCGTCTCGCACTCGATCCCCGCTGCGCGCAGCGACTCCTGCGCCTCGTCGAAGTTGAGCACATCGCCCGCGTAGTTACCGTAGGTCAGCAGCACTCCGCCGCCACGGTGCGCGCTGCGCGCGACCGACTCGACCTGGGCTGCGGCGGGCGAGGCGAAGAGGTTGCCCATGGCGGCGCCGGCCGCGATCCCCTCGCCGACCAGGCCTGCGAACGCGGGGTAGTGGCCCGACCCGCCCCCTATGACGACGGCGACCTTTCCCTGGTCGAGGGGTGCCGCGCGCACGACGCCGCCGTCCACCGCCCGCACGTGGGCGGCGTTCGCGGCGACGAAGCCCTCGGTCATCTCCCGGGCGAAGTCGCGCGGGTCGTTGGTGAGCCGGGTCACCGCGGCACTCCCCTTCGAGTCATCTCGTCACCGTCCCGACGCGTCGGCGGCGACCCGGGTCACGCCCCACGACACGGGCGGCAGGGTGAACACGAGGCGTCCGCCCTCGACCCGCGCGGAGTCGTTGGCTCGCAGTACGACGCGGTCGGGATCGCTCGCGCTGTTCGTGACGTAGGGGTCGGCGTCGGCGAGCTGGAGCGACTCGACGAGCGTGAGCGACGCCGGATCCTGGATGTCGACGCTGAACTCGAGCGGGGAATCCATCGAGCGGTTCACGGCGAAGACGGCGTACTCGCCCGACTCCTCGTCGTACGTCGCGGTCGCGTCGGCGAGCGGGACGGAGCCGTGGTCGTTCGTCTCGTAGCTGCCGCACTCGACCCTGACGTCGAGGGTCGTGCCGCGCGCCCAGCGGGAGGTCGCCGCGAAAGGGTGGAAGGTCGTCTGCCGCCAGACGATCCCGTTCTTCTCGGCGCGGATCGGGGCCATCGAGTTGACGAGCATCGACAGGCACGCCGCCGTGACGCGGTCGGAGTGTCGCAGAAGCGTGATAAGCAGGCTGCCGACGACGACCGCGTCGGCGACGGAGTAGATGTTCTCCGCGACGCGCGGGCCGACCGGCCAGTCGGGTCCTGCGATGTCCTCGGTGCGGTAGACGCCGACGGTGCCCGTGAGCCCCTCTTCGATGTACCAGACGTTCCACTCGTCGAACGAGATGTTGACCGTCTTCGAGCTGCGCTTGATCGCCTTGACGTGGTCGATCGTGGCGACGACCTCGTCGATGAATCTGTCCATGCTAGCGCTCGACGCGAGGAACGATCCGAGGTCGCCGTTCTTCTCCTCGTAGTAGCCGTGGCACGAGATGTAGTCGACGTCGTCGTAGGTGTGCGAGAGCACGACGCGCTCCCACTCGCCGAATGTCGGCATGTGGTGGTGGGAGGAGCCGCACGCGACGAGCTCGACCGACGGGTCGAACTGCCGCAGGGCCTTCGCGGTACGGGCGGCGAGGGCGCCGTACTCGTCGGGGCTGCGGTAGCCGAGCTGCCACGGTCCGTCCATCTCGTTGCCGAGGAACCAGGTCGTGATGCCGAACGGCTCTGCCCGGCCGTTCGCGACCCGCTGATCGGCGAGCGTCGACCCCGGCGCCCCGTTGGCGTATTCGATGAGGTCGAGCGCCTCGGCCGTGCCGCGCGTGCCGAGGTTGACCGCGAGCATGAGGTCGGTGCCGAGCTTCTCCACCCAGGAGGCGAACTCATGGAGCCCCACCTCGTTGGTCTCCGTCGAGTGCCACGCGAGGTCGCGCCGCACGGGCCGCTGGTCGCGCGGGCCGACGCTGTCCTCCCACTTGAATCCCGAGACGAAGTTGCCGCCGGGGTAGCGGATGCCGTGCACGTTGAGCTCCTTGGCCGCTTCGAGCACGTCCCCGCGGAAGCCCTCCTCGTCGGCGGTCGGGTGGCCAGGTTCGTAGATGCCTCCGTAGACGGAGCGGCCGATGTGCTCGACGAACGATCCGAACAGCCGGCGACTGACGGGTGCGACGGCGAAGGCACGGTTGAGGGTGAGGCGGGCGCGTTCCATGGTGTTCGTGTTCCTAACTGCCGACGGGGTGCGGGTTCGAGTTCAGTGCACGGGTGGGCGAAGTCATCCCTTAAGACCGCCTTCGGTCAGTCCCGCGAGGATGCGTCGCTGGGCGAGCAGATAGAGGATGACGAGCGGGGCGCTCGTCATCACGAGGTGCGCGAACACGAGGTTCCACCGCAGACCCGAGACCGATGCCGACGCGAACGAGTAGAGCGTGAGCGGCAGGGTCGCGTTCGCGGACGTCTTCAGCAGCAGCTGTCCGAAGAAGAAGTCGTTCCACACGACGATGACGATGAGCACCGCGCCGACCAGCAGGATCGAGCGCAGCATCGGGAGGAGTACCGAGAAGTAGGTGCGCATCCGCGAGGCGCCGTCGATGGACGCAGCCTCTTCCAGCTCGGGCGGGAGGCCGCGCACGAACCCGGTCGTGAGGAACACGACGAGGCCCATCCGGGTGCCCATCATCATGAGCGCGTAGCCGAGGAGTGATCCGTCGAGCTCCATCGTGCGGAGGATGAAGATCGTCGGGATCACGGCGGGCGGCAGCAGGATCGACAGCGAGGTGATGTAGAACCAGACCTGCAGCGAGCGGCGTCGGCTCCGCGCGTATCCCCACGCGGCGAGCGAGCCGAGCAGCAGCACGACGGCGACGGTGGGCACGGCGACGAGCAGGCTGTTGCGCAGCCCGACGAGGTAGTTGCCGTCGAGGAAGACGGCGGCGTAGTTGTCGACGACGGCCCACGTGGTGGGCAGGGCGAGTGAGAGCTGCGCGGCCTCACCCTCGGTCTTCCACGAGTTGACGAGGATCAGCCACACCGGCACGCCCACCCAGGGCAGTGCGAAGAGGGTGAGCAGGGCGTACTTGAGCGGCGTGCGCCACGGGGCGCGCGACGAGCGTCGCGATCGGAACGCGGACATCACACGACCTCCCGTCGGCGCAGCCACCACACGAGCGGCACGGCGATCGCCACCACGAGCACCGTCACGGCGAGGCTCAGGGTGCTCGCCGTGCCGAAGTAGCCGTAGCTGAACTGCTGCTGCACGGCGACATTGAGCGTCGTGGTCGCGGTGCCGGGACCTCCGGCGGTCGCCGCTGCGATGATGTCGTAGGTGCTGAGCGCCCCGACGAGCGTCGTCACGATGTTGAAGGTGAAGGCCGGGGCGAGCAGCGGGAAGCTCACGCGCCAGAAGCGCGACCAGGCGTTGGCTCCGTCGATCTCGGCCGCTTCGTGGAGTGCCGCCGGGATGCTGTTGAGGCCGGCGATGTAGACGAGCGTCGCGATACCCGACCACTTCCAGCCGTCGATGAACGCCACCATGAACAGCGCGCTGACCGGATTTCCGAGCCAAGCGAAATCGAAGCCGGGCACGATCACGCCGATGGCCTCGTTGAGCGGCCCCGCGGGGTCGACGATGCCGCGCCAGATGTAGCCGGCCGCGAGGGGCGAGATGAGCACGGGGAGGAAGAAGAGGGAACGGAAGAACGTGTTGAGGCGATTCGTCTCCCGCAGCGCGACGGCGAGGGAGAGGGCGACGACGTTCTGCACCGTCATCGCGATGACGGCGTAGACGACGGTGGTCCAGACCGCACCGCCGAGCGTGCCGTTGTTCCAGAGGAAAGCGAAGTTGTCGAACCCGACGAAGGGTATGTTCTGGCTGTAGCTGCTCCACTGCGAGAACGCGAAGGGAACGTTGAGTACGAACGGCAGGACGAAGAACAGGCCGACCAGCACGAGGGACGGGATGGTGAACCACACCCATCCGCGACCGCGGGGGCCCCGCCGCGAACGGCGAGACCCCTCCTGCAGTGCGGTGTGCTCGACTGCCGAGATCACCATCCGGGCTGACCCGCCGCCTTCGATGCCTGCTCGACGGCGACCTGCATGTTGGCGGCGGTCTCTTCGGGCGTCTGCTGACCGTTCAGCAGCTTTCCCATCTCGACCGGGAACGACCCGAAGCCGGGGAGCCGGGACAGAAGCGCCGTCTGGGCGCCCTGGAATCCAGTCTCGAACGACTCCTGGAGCTCCGTGCGCCCCGTCGGCTGGGGGTAGCCCTCGAGCATCGGCACGCCGTTGGTCTCCGCGAGGAAGTCACCGTAGCCCTCGCCAGTGGCGTACTCGATGAACTGACGCGCGGCCGCCTCGCGTGCGGGGTCACCGGTCTTCGGCGCGAAGAAGGTGCCCAGCGGGCCCGGGATGTAGAGCCCCGCCGGCGTGTTCGCCGACACCGTGACGAAGCCGACGGTGTCTGAGAGCTTCTTCTCGTCGCCACCCGCCGCGGCCACGAGCTGCGCATAGACGTCCGAGTGCAGCGCGGTCATCGCCACCGTGCCGTCGACGACGGCCTGCATGGCGTCCTCGAAGGTGCCGGTCGAGTAGTCCTTGTTGAAGCATCCCTCGTCGCGCAGGTCGACGTAGGCGTTCAGGGCCTTGAGGAACGGTCCGTCCGGGTCGGTCAGCTCAACCTCGTTGGTCGCGACCTGGTTGCCGTACTCGCTGCCCATGTCGAAGTCGACGAGGTACTGCGACACGAGCAACTGGGTGGGCCAGAGGCTCGCCCCCGACTCGTAGATCGGCGCGACGCCGCTGCCGGCGAGGGCGTCGCAGATCGCGAAGATGTCGTCGAAGCTCTGCGGCGCCTCCATCCCGGCGTCGGCGAGCACGGCCTTGTTGTAGTAAATCGCGAAGATCGACGGGAAGCCGGTGATCGCGGCGTAGACCTTGCCGTCGTAGGTGCCGCTCGTCTCGTAGAGGTTGCCGGCCTTCGAGACGAACTCCATGTCGGAGAGGTCCTGCATGGTCTCGGCGGGGTTGAGCGCGAGCATCGGCTGGAAGTCGGGGTGGTACTCGAGGATGTCCGGACGGTCACCCGTCGCCCACTTCGTGGTGATGGTGCTCTGAAAGGCGTCGGCCGGGATCGCGACGAGTTCGATCTCGATGCCGGTGTCCGCGGTGAAGTTCTCGAACATGTTGAGGACTGCGGGCTTGGTGGCGGAGTTGTGCCACACCGTGATCGAGCTCGCCTCGCCGCCCTCGCCGCCGTCGGTAGAGCAGGCGACGAGTGAGGCGGCGAGTCCGGCCGCGACCGCGGCTGCCAGGACAGACTTGAGTTTCATACCGGGTTTCCCTCCATTGGGATGCCAGCAGGCTGGCCGTTCGACGTGTCTGTTACGCCATGCCGCAACGTTGCCGCATGGGGGCTCGTCTCCGAGCGATCTCGGCCCGGGGTTGAGGACCGATGTCGCAAGTGTGCACCAAACACCCCAATTGCACAACTCTGGTGGGATTTTGTTATCTCAGACGTTAGATACAAGCGTGTGTGAACGTCTGACATCCCGGCGGGGAGGCACTGAGGAGGACAGTCGGGCGCGGTCTCAGAGCTCGGCGGAGACACCCGAGGGGGCGGCACCGGCGACGGTGACGCGCACGCCGTGCTGACGCAGGCGGTTGACATGCTCTGAACTCGTCGCCGCGTCGACGATGACGTGGTCGAACTCCGACAGCGCGGCGAGGCGGTAGAGGGCACGCTTCTCGAACTTCGTGTGGTCGACAGCGAGCACCCGCAGCGCGCTCGCCTCGAACATGGCGCGCTTGATGTCCACCGTCTCCTGGCTCTGATGGAAGCAGGCGTCGTCGACGATCGCGGCGGTCGACGTGACGAAGATGTCGGCCCGCATCTGCTCGATCGACTCGGTCGTCACGCGCCCCATGAAGGAGCTGCACCAACGACGGTAGGTGCCGCCGAGCGCCACGAGCTCGACGCCCGTGATCGCCTTGAGTGCCTCCATGTTGGGCAGGTAGTTCGTGATGACCGTGAGCGGCGTGAGGGTCGCGAGCAGAGGCACGAGGTGGCTCACGGTCGTCGAGTCGTCGAGGAACACGGCCTGCCCGGGCTCGACGAACTCGAGTGCCGTGCGCGCGAGGGCGGTCTTGCTCTTGTTCTGCTGCCCGATCCGGAAGGCGTCGCTCGACTCGACGACGCTGCTCGGCAGGGCGGTCGCTGCTCCGCGCACCTTGCGGAGGAGTCCCTGCTCCTCGAGCTCGTTGAGATCGCGGTGGACGGTCATCCCGCTGATACCGAAGCGCTCTGCGAGCTCGTCGATCCTGATGGAGCCCTCCGAGAGCACGGCGGCGACGATCGAGCGCTGTCGCGCTCCCCGTTTGGTCATGGGCGGTGGCCGTTCTCGAACCGAGGTGAACCCTGCGTTGTGAAAACTAACACGACCCGACCGTCACACCGCCGTGACCAGGTCGACGCGCGCGGGCATCCCGGACCTCACCGAGGCGTATGCGGCCTCGACCATCTGCATGACGCGGAAGCCCTGCAACCCGCCGGACTGCGTGGGACCCCCGTCGACGAGCACGTCGAGGAAGTGCTGCATCATCGCGCGATGCCCGTCCTTGATGAAGTGCTGCTCGACGGGGTGGTACCGCACCCCGTTCGCGTCACCCTCGACGTTGCCGCCGACGAACGAACGGATGGGATGCCCATACAGCAGGTCGGCGAAACCGTGCCCGGTCGTGCCGTACGCCTCGTAGCGCAGATCGAATCCGCCAGGCGTCGCCCAACTGTCCTCCGTCTGCCCCATCCGGTCGTCGGCGTAGCGCAACTGGAGTACCGACGTGTCCTCCACGGGATGAGCCGTATGGATGAAGGTCGCGGCCTCGGCCTGGATGCTGCGCACCTCCGCGCCGCCCGAGAACCAGTCGAGGAACGCGAGCCCGTGCACCGCCATGTCGACGATGCACCCTCCACCGGAGAGCGCGGGATCGAAGAACCACTCACCGTGCGGTACTCCGACACCGTGCGTCGACCTGAACCGGAACACGTCACCGTAGGTGCCTTCGTCGACGAGCTTCTTGAACGCGCGAAGGGCCGGCGTGAAGAGCACGTTCTCGGCGTAGAGCAGCCTGCGGCCGTACTTCTCCGCCGCGACGACGATCGCTTCGGCATCCTCGAGGGTGTGGGCGAGAGGTTTGATGCAGATGACGTCCTTGCCCGCCGCCATTGCGCGCACCGCGATCTCGCGATGCAGGTGGTTCGGCGTCACGATGTCGACGACATCCACTTCGTCGTCGTCGATGAGAGCGGTGTAGTCGTCGTAGACCTTACGGATGCCGAATTCGGCGGCGAGGGCCTCGGCACTTGCCCGGCGGCCGGACGCGATGCCGACGACATCCCATCCGGGGATCGAGAGGAAGGCGGGAATCTGCACGAGCCGCGGCCAGAATCCCGCGCCGACGACACCGACCCTCATCACGAGATCACACTCTATCTACCGCAACATCACATTTTCTACGTGATGACGTGCGAGCCGAAGTCATAACGCGAGCGGGCGCAGTGATCGGGGTATGCGGCGGTCGCCTTAACCACGCCGTCGAGTGATCGGGTGGATGCTCGGCTGCCCGGATCCTCGAGTGGATGCCGACGGAGCGTAGGCGACTGCGACTCGGAAACCGGCCCACATGACGCCGGTCACCGCCGAGGCGACGAACGCCAGCACGATGTCGGGCTGGAAAAGCGCCCAGCGCGTGAGCGGTGTGCCGTTCAGGCACGAGACCGAGGAGCACCCAGGCGGCGACGATCGTGGTCAGCAGCGGGAACCACAGACTGAAGAGTCCCGAGGCGCCGGGCCGCGTCTTGGCGCGAACCCTGGTGCGGCGCACCCACGCCCAGACCATGCTGAGCAGATAGACGACGGGCAGGACCAGGAGACCGGCGAACAGCGCCTGGCGGGTCCACGCCGACAAACCGTCGTAGTAGTGAGGGCCGAGCGCCGTGTCGGAGATCCCGAGGCGGAGGGCGTCCGTTTCTCGGAAGCCCATCCCGCTGCCCGCGTTGGCGAGCACGATGACCGCGGTGTTCTCGGCGGGAATCATCGTCGCGAGGGTTTCGACACCCGGGCTCACCCCCGTGTGCCAGACCGAGCCGTCGGGCTCCAGCGACCAGCCGAAGCCGTAGTGCGGCGAGACGTCGCAGCCGGGCGCATCATCTGCGGCAGGCGGCCGTTGATGTCGACGGGTCTTCGACCAGGTCGGCGACCGATCCAACAGCGCCGTGGCGAGACGCGATCGCGGGCCGCGCCCGATCACTACGCGCGGCGCTTCGCCGACACCCCTGGGCCATCCCGATCATGGAGTCACGCCGTACCCCGGGCGCCGACATCCTCGACCATCACGAAGCGATGCTCGCGACCTGGCTGGGCACGGGCTTCCCCCTGTCGATCGTCGCGCACGGCATCGCGGTCGTCGACGCCTTCGTCTATGGCTTTGCGCTCCAGGAGGCCGCGCTGCCGTTCGGCGACGGCGGCGGAGGTGACCTCACGGAGGCGAGCGAGCAGATCGTCGTGCCGCTCTCGCCGGAGAAGTACCCGTCCCTCGTGCGCTTCACCATGGGGCACGTCATGCGGCCGGGCTACGACTTCGCAGACTCTTTCGAGGCCGGGCTCGGCTTCATCCTCGAAGGAGTGGAGCGCTCCGCCGTGCGGGCAGGGTGACGTCGAGTCGCAAAGACGCAAGGACGGGACGTCGGGCGATTCGAAAGCCGACGGGTACTCCCGAGAAGCTCGCACAGCGAGCGACGAAGTAGCCCCTGATCAGGGATTTCGAAGCGGAGACGGCGGGATTTGAACCCGCGGACCCCTTGCGGGGTCTCCACCTTAGCAGGGTGGTGCACTCGACCGGACTATGCGACGTCTCCCGGACTGCCTCAGCCATCCTAACGGCACGCACCCGGCGCGCCGCACCGGATCAGTTGGCGACCGAGCAGGTGTGCTGCGCCGCGTTCTGACCCTTGAGCCCCGGGATGACCTGCGCCTCGGGGATCGGGTCGCTCGGCGTCGCCGACGGGTCGGGCGTGGCCGACGGGTCGGGCGTGCCAGGGGTGGGCGCGTTCGGGTCGAGCGTCGACCCGCCGTCCGCGCCGACCGCGTTGGAGTCGAGCCCGATCGGGGTGTCGGCCTTGATCGCGTCGAAGAGCGCATTGGCCGTCGACGTGATCGGCTGCACCTTGCCGGTGTAGATGCCGGTGCCGCCCGTGCGGCTCGGGTACTGCACCATCGCGATGTTCTCGAGCGGGATGTCTTTGAGCACGAGCGCGATCGACACGAGGGTATCGGGGCGCGCGAAGCCCTGCGACAGGGTCATGTTCTGCGTCGCCGCCTGGGCGATGCCGTAGAGCTTGCCGAAGTCGTTGAGCGTGCCGTCGCTCTTGATCGTGCGCACGAGCGACGACAGGAACACCTGTTGCGAGCTGATGCGCCCGAGGTCGCTGCCGTCGCCCACACCGTGCCGCGACCGGAGGAACGCGAGTGCGCTCCAGCCCTGCAGGGTGTGGACTCCGGCCTCGGGCAGGTTCAAGCCGGTGTAGGGGTCCACGATCGGCTCGGTGATGCAGACCGGCACGCCGCCGACGGCGTCCGACATCGCGATGACCCCGTTGAAGGTGATGAGCCCGGCGAACTGGATGTCGAGTCCGGTCAGGTTCTGGACGGTGAGCACGGTGCAGGCCAGCCCGCCGTACGACATGGTCTCGTTGATCGGCAGACCCGTCGCGGGGCCGCCGTCTTCGCATTTCGGCATCGGCACGACCATGTCGCGGGGAATGCTCACGAGCACCGCGCTCTTCTGGTCGGCCGCGACGTGCAGGAGCATGTTCACGTCGTTGAGCTCCGAGCCGGGGTCGTCGCCGAACGCATCGCCCTGTCCCTCGCGGGTGTCGCTCCCGGCGAGGAAGATGTTGAACCCGCCCTCGAAACTCGCGATGTTGACCGGGGCGCCGCCGGCGTCGAAGTCGATCTCGACCGTGTCGATCTGCGACTGCAGCTGCCACACCGCGATGCCCGCGACGGACACCCCGGCCACGAACACGACGGCGAGGCTCCCCGCGACGAGGGAGAGGATCGACTTCCAGGCGCGCGCGGGCGTGAGCTTGCCGTGGCGGGCGATACCGGCGCGTTCGCGGGCCGCGGGTCGCTGACGGTCGCTCACGTCGGGTCCTCGTTCCTGATCGGGTGGCGGCAAGGGCGGAGGGCGTGGGATTCGAACCCACGAGACATTTCTGCCCACCAGTTTTCAAGACTGGCTCCATCGGCCGCTCGGACAGCCCTCCCTGGCGAATCCGAGAACTGATCGTAACGGACGCCGACGCGGGCTAACCCGGGAAATGCCGTGAGAGCGCAGCGGCGAGACCGTCGTCGAGATCGGTGCCGGTGACCTCGGTCGCGGCCTCGACGACCTCGTCGGGCGCCTGCCCCATCGCGACGCCGACGCCGCCGCCCGCGGCGGTCCACTCGAGCATGTCGATGTCGTTGCGTCCGTCGCCCGCCGTGAAGACTCGGGATGCCGGAATGCCCAGCGCCGACCGCACGCGTTCCAGCCCGGTCGCCTTGTTCACCCCGTCGGGGGCGATGTCGAGCCAGGCGGTCCAGCCGACGTTGTAGGTGACCTTGTGGAGGCCCATCCGCTCGACCACGTCGAGGAAGTCGTCGATCTGGTGCCCGGGAGAGAGCACGACGACGCGTGTGGCCTCCATGTGCAGCAGTTCGTCGAATTCGACCTTCTCGCTCGCCGCACCGAGCGCACCGTCGGGGAAGTGGCCGGTGAAGCGGAAGACGCCCTCGGCATCCTCGACCGCGAAGCTCGCCTCGCCGAGGTGGCCGCGGATCGTCCGCAGCACCTCGGTGGGGTCGAAGATCTCGACGTGGTGACGCGAGTAGCCGACGGGCGCGTCGGCGTCACGGCGCAGCACGAGCGCGCCGTTGGCGCAGACGACGTACTCGGAGACGAGACCGAGCCGCTCCATGATCGGCAGCGTCATCGACATCGAGCGTCCGGTGGAGAGCATCACCTCGTGCCCCTGATCGCGCACGGCCTGGATCGCCGCGATGGTCGCGTCGGTGAGCGTGCCGTCTTCCTGGAGCACCGTGCCGTCGACGTCGAGCGCGACCAGCCACTTCTCGGTCGCGTCGGTCACTTGGGCTCCAAGACCTCGAGGCCGCCCAGGTAGGGGCGCAATGCCTCGGGCACGACGACCGATCCATCGGCCTGCTGGTGGGTCTCGAGCAGAGCGACGATCCACCGCGTCGTGGCGAGGGTGCCGTTGAGCGTCGCGACGGGCGAGGTCTTGCCGTCGGCGCCGCGGTGGCGGATGTCGAGGCGGCGCGCCTGGTACGTCGTGCAGTTCGACGTGGAGGTGAGCTCGCGGAACGCACCCTGCGTCGGCACCCAGGCCTCGGTGTCGAACTTGCGCGCGGCACTCGAGCCGAGGTCTCCTGCGGCGACGTCGATGACGCGGTAGGCGAGGCCGAGGTCGGTCAGCATCCCCTCCTCCATCGCGAGGAGCGCCGCGTGCTCGGCCTCGGCATCCTTCGGGTCGGCGTACGAGAACATCTCGAGCTTCTGGAACTGGTGCACGCGGATGATGCCGCGGGTGTCCTTGCCGCCGGAGCCCGCCTCGCGCCGGTAGCACGTCGAGATGCCGGCGTAGCGGATCGGGCCGTTCGAGACGTCGAGGATCTCGTCTTTGTGGAATCCGGCGAGCGCGACCTCGCTCGTGCCCGTGAGATAGAGGTCGTCGCGCTCGAGGTAGTAGATCTCGTCGGAGTGCGCGCCGAGGAACCCGGTGCCCGCCATGATGTCGGGCCGCACGAGAGTCGGCGTGATGAGCGGCTCGAAGCCTGCGGCGAGCGCCCGATCGAGCCCCATCTGGATGAGGCCGAACTCGAGCCGCGCGCCGACGCCCTTGAGGAAGTAGAACCGCGCACCCGACACCTTGGCGCCGCGTTCCATGTCGATCGCGCCGAGCAGCTCGCCGATCGCGAGGTGGTCACGCGGTTCGAAGTCGAACTCGCGCGGGGTGCCGACCTCGCGGATCACCACGAAGTCGTCCTCGCCACCTGCGGGCACGCCGTCGAGCACGACGTTCTGGATGCTGCCGACGACCTCGTCGAACGTCGCCTCAGCCTCGGTCACCGCCGCCTGGGCGGCCTTCACCTGCGCGGCGAGCTCCTGTGCCTGAGCGACCAGCGCGGCCTTCTCCTCCTTCGGGGCGGCGGCGACGGTCTTGCCGAACGCGTTCTGCTCCGCACGCACCGTCTCGAACGCCGTGATGGCGGCGCGACGGGCGGCGTCGGCGGCGATCGCCGCGTCGACCGTGTCGGGCGAGACGCCGCGCGCCTCCTGCGAGCGCCGGACGAGGTCGGGGTTCTCGCGCAAGAGGAGCGGATCGATCACCGTCCCATCCTATTGACGGGTGTGCAAGCCCCCGCGTCCCGGCATCCCGTGGTCTACCGTTATCGCATGCCCGCGACGCCTGCGGCCACGCGTCGTGCGGCCGTGGTCTACAACCCTGTGAAGGTGGATGTCGACGCCCTCCGCGCGGCCGTCGCCGCGGCCGAGAAGGACGCCGGCTGGGCCGAGAGCCTGTGGCTCGAGACGAGCGTCGACGACCCGGGCACGGGGCAGGCCCGCGAGGCAGCCGAGAAGGGCGCCGAGGTCGTGCTCGCGGCCGGTGGCGACGGCACCGTGCGCGCGGTCGCGGAAGGCCTGCGCGACGCGGACTGCGCGCTCGCCCTGCTGCCGTCGGGCACCGGAAACCTGCTCGCCCGCAACCTGCATCTCACCCTCAACCACCTCGAGGAGTCGGTCGCCACGGCGTTCACCGGCACCGACCACGGCATCGACCTCGGCATCGCCGACATGCGTCGCATGGACGGCTCGCTCGAGTCACGTGCGTTCCTGGTGATGGCCGGCATCGGCCTCGACGCGCAGATGATCGTCAATCAGGACGAGCAGCTCAAGAAGCGCTTCGGCTGGCTCGCCTACATCGACGCGATCGGCAAGGCGCTGCGCGACACCAACCGGATGCGCATGAGGTTCCGCCTCGACGACGGGCCGACGCGGTCGATGAGCGCCCACACGGTGCTCGTCGGCAACTGCGGCTCGCTGCCCGGCAACATCCTGCTCCTGCCGGAGGCGTCGGTCGACGACGGCCTGTTCGACATCGTGAGCCTGCGACCCGAGGGCTTCGTCGGCTGGGTGCAGGTCTGGGTGAAGATCGTGTGGGAGAACGGCGTGCTGCGCCGGTCCCAGGCGGGGCGGAAGCTCATGGGGATGTCGAAGGAGATCCGCACGCTGCGCTACCTCAAGGGCGCCAAGTTCGAGGTGTCGCTCGACCATCCCGAAGACTTCGAGCTCGACGGAGACATCTTCGGTCAGGTCACCGGCTTCCGCACGACCGTCGATCCCGGCGCCGTGCGCGTACGGCTTCCCGAGGGGCACGCGCTCGACGCGCCGACCGGCGACGAGAAGGCGGAGGCGACTCAGGCGTCGCGTGACGCCGTCGCCGAGGAGGCCGACGCGGCGCGCTGAGCCCGCAGCGCCACGAGCGCGACGGCCGCCGCGAGGGCGATCAGCCCGGCTGCGAGGAACCACGGCAGGTGCTGGGCGAACGTCCACGCCTGGCTGAACTCCTGCGACAGCGCCTCCTGCTCGGCCGGGGAGTGCTGTGCGACCTCGGGCGAGTTCATCCGCAGCTGGACGGCGAACATGCGAACGACGATGGCGACCCCGAGCCCGAGGGCGGCGACCGCCACCCCGAACGCCGCGAGCACCCACCGCAGGTTCATCGCGACGTCCGACCGGCCGCACGCAGGGCGACCCAGAGGATGAGGGCCACCACCCCGCCGAGGAACAGCGGGCCGGGTAGCGAGTTCATGAAGACGAACAGCAGCATCCCGTCGATGCCCGTCCCGAACCCGAAGCCCTCGCTCTGCGAGTTCCACTGCAGCCACAGGGCGGCGTAGGCGGCGACGAACTGCACCGCCGCCATGCCGAGCAGCACCCACTCGGCGATCGGACGACGCCGCGTCGGCGGGTCGTCGTCGAGCTCCTCGGGCTCGACCTCCGCACTCGGAGCCGGCTGCTCCGCAACGACGGGTCGGGGTCTCGGCACCGGACGGTCGTCGACCCGCACGGCGGTCGTCACCGGACCTCCGGCGAGGCGCACCGGGGTTTCGCGCGACGGCGGGGCATCCCGTGCGACGGGCGCCGCGGTGTGCTGGGTCGGGTCGAAGCCGCGCTGGAACTGCGCGGCGTAGCGCGGGTCGATCCCTGAATCGTCCGCCATCCGCTGCCCTTCTGTCAGACCTCGGGCTCGCCCGAGAGGATGGCGCGCAGCCAGTCGCGCGCCTCGACGAAGACGTCGTCGCCGTAGCGGGACCGTACGTCGATCTGCTGACGATCCGCCCGAGGATACGACCCGAGGAACATGACGTTGGGGCTGAACCGCTTGAGCCCCAACAGGGCGTCGGCGACCCTCTCGTCTTCGATGTGGCCGTCGAGGTCGACGACGAACCGGTAGCGGCCGAGGGCGTCGCCGATCGGCCGCGACTCGAGCAGGCTCATGTTGACCCCGCGGGTCGCGAACTGCTCGAGCATCTCCATGAGGGCGCCGGGGGCGTCGGAGGGCAGTTCGACGATGACGCTCGTCTTGTCGGCACCCGTGCGCGGCGGGATGACCCTGCTCGATGAGACGTGCACGAAGCGCGTGACCGCGTTCGGGTTGTCGCCGATGCTCTCCGCGAGCACCTCGACCCCGTGCACTCCTTCGATGCCCGGCGGCGCGACGGCGGCGTCCGCAATCGACCCCGGCTCGAGCAGGCCTGTCGCGGCGCTCACGTTCGAGGTCGCGGGGAGATGCTCGTGGTCGGGGAGCTCCCGGTCGAGCCACAGATGGCACTGCGCGTAGGCGACGGGATGCGCGGCGATGACCCGCACCTCGGAGAGCTTCGTGCCGGGACGCGCGACCAGCGAGAAGTTGACGGGCACGAGGTACTCGCCGACGATGCGGAGGCCGGGGATGTTGGCGAGGGCATCCTGGGTCGCGCTCACGCCGCCCTCGACGCTGTTCTCGATCGCGATGACGGCCCCGACGCTGCGGCCCGAGAGCACGTCGTCGAGGGCCTCGCCGACGTTGTTGACGCTGCGCCAGTCCGCGCCCTGGGCCTCCGGTACCTGCGTCAGCGCGACCCAGGTGAACGTGCCGACGGGCCCGAGGTAGCTGTACGACGGCATGGCTGTGAGCCTACCGACACCGCCGATCCGCGAGGGGTCGCTGTGCGGGGTTCACGCGGCACGCGCAAGCCCCCACAGCGACCCCTCGCGGCGGTGGGAGGATCGGGGCATGACGGATCGCGCCGGCACGCCTGCTCAAGAGTCCGACCTCGTCGACCTCGACGCGCTGCTCGCGGCGTACGAGGCGCCTCCGGCTCCCGACCAGCCCGTCGTGTTCGGCACGAGCGGCCACCGCGGTTCGAGCCTCGACGGCGCCTTCACCGACACGCACATCGCGGCGATCACGCAGGCGATCGTCGAGTACCGCGCGTCGCAGAACGTCGAGGGGCCGATCTTCGTCGGTGCGGACACCCACGCGCTCTCCGCGCCAGCACAGCGCACGTGCCTCGAGGTGCTCGCGGGGAACGGGATCACCGCGCTCGTCGACGCCGCCGACGGCTTCGTGCCGACGCCCGCGGTGAGCCGCGCGATCATCCGCCACAACCGCGGTCTCCCGCTGGGCGGCGCGCAGGCCGACGGCATCGTCATCACTCCGAGCCACAACCCGCCGCGCGACGGTGGCTTCAAGTACAACCCGCCGCACGGCGGACCCGCCGACTCGGATGCCACGGGCTGGATCGCGGGACGCGCGAACGAGCTCATCGCGAGCGGCAACCGTGAGGTGCGCCGATCCAGCGACACCCGCGTCGAGGGTTACGACTTCCTCGGCGAGTATGTTCACGACCTCGCGGCGGTGCTCGACATCGGCGCGATCCGCGCGTCAGGTCTCCGACTCGGCGCCGACCCGCTCGGCGGCGCAAGCGTCGCCTACTGGGCACGCATCGCCGAGCAGTACGGCCTCCCGCTCACCGTCGTGAACCCGGCGGTCGACCCGAGGTGGAGCTTCATGACGCTCGACTGGGACGGGAGGATCCGCATGGACCCGTCGAGCCCGAGCGCCATGGCATCCGTCGTCGCCCGCCGCGGCGACTTCGACCTGCTCACCGGCAACGACGCGGATGCCGACCGCCACGGGATCGTCACGCCCGACGGCGGGCTCATGAACCCGAACCACTTCCTCGCGGTCGCCATCCACTATCTGCTCGAGCACCGCGAAGGGTGGCGGGTCGACGCCCGCATCGGCAAGACGCTCGTGTCATCGACCATCATCGACCGCGTCGTCGCGTCCCACGGTCGCGCGCTGTGGGAGGTGCCGGTCGGGTTCAAGTGGTTCGTGCCCGGCCTCCTCGACGGCTCCGTCGCGTTCGGCGGGGAGGAGAGCGCCGGGGCGTCGTTCCTCGAGCTCGACGGCTCGGCTTGGACAACCGACAAGGACGGCATCATCCTCGCCCTCCTCGCCGCCGAGATCCGCTCCGTCACCGGGAAGTCGCCGTCGGAGCTCTACCGCGAGCTGACCGCGGAATTCGGAGACCCTGCCTACGCCCGCGTGGATGCCGCGGCGACCCCGGCGCAGAAGGCGCGGCTCGGCAAGCTGTCCGGCTCCGACATCCGGGCCGACCGGCTCGCGGGCGACCCGATCGTCGACCGGCTGTCGACGGCGCCCGGCAACGGCGCGGCGATCGGCGGCGTCAAGGTGGTCACCGAGCACGCCTGGTTCGCGGCCCGACCGTCGGGCACCGAGGCCGTCTACAAGATCTACGCGGAGTCGTTCCGCGGGCCCGAGCATCTGGCCGAGGTGCAGGCCGAGGCGAAGACGATCGTCGACGCGGCCCTGGGAGGGTAGGTCTCGACACGCGCCTCCGGCGCTACTCGGCCACCGAATCAGTAGGTCGGGGCGGCCGGCAGGCCGAAGAACTCCTCGAGCGTCGCGACCCCGGTGTCGTGCATCTCGGTCGCCAGGTCGACGCCGACGTAGCGGTAGTGCCAGGGCTCGAACTCGTAGCCCGTGACGTGGGTGAAGCCGTTCGGGTAGCGCAGGATGAAGCCCCACTTGTAGGCGTTCGCGGCGAGCCAGGAGCCCTGCGTCGTGTCGGCGAAGCACTGGTCGAGATCGCACTGCGCCGGCACCGCGCCGAAGTCGATGACCATACCCGTCTGGTGCTCGCTGTGCCCGGGCCGCGCGCTCGTGAGGTCCGCCGCCTCCTGGCCGAGGCGAGAGACCCAGCCGTTGTAGACATCCACCTGGCGGCTGTAGCTGCGGTACGACGAGATCGTGCGGAACTGCAGACCGGTCTCGGCCGTGAACTGCGCCGCGAGCGCCTCGACCTGAGCGGCCGCCTCGGCGCGCATCTGGCCGCCCTCGATGAAGCTCAAGCCGACGAGGTCGGCCGGTGCGTAGTCCTGCGGTTGGAGCGGGCGCTGCTTGTTGACGACGACCCACGGGCTCGTCGGGTCGTCGAGCGAGTACTGGTCCATCGGGAACGTCGGGGTC
>NZ_JBMRCP010000013.1:0-40159 GCF_057350545.1 Pseudolysinimonas sp.
CCCCGGCGACCACGACCCCAACCCGTTCCAGCAGAGCCAGGACGGCCGGCCGTACCTCGACTCGGAGGTCGTCGTCGCGGCGCTCGCCGCGGGCGATTGGCTCGAGTTCGAGCTCGAGCGCGTCTCGGCCGCGGCGACGGTCGTGCGGGATGCGGCGGGCGAGCCGGTCGCCTGCCGCGTCGAGGCGACCCCGCGCGGGCTGCGCGTGACCGCCACCGAGGATGTGCGCCTCGCGACGATCCATCCGGGTGCGGGTTGATAGGTTTCCGACCATGAGCCCGCGCGCCGCCGCTGCGAGCCCCGCGAACGTGAGCGACGTGCGACGTCGCAACGTGTCCGAGGCGCTGCGCAGCGTCATCCGCGCGGGACGCACGACCCGTGCCACGCTCGCCGCGGAGTGCGGCGTCTCGGTCGCGTCGGCCACCAACCTCGTCGCGGACCTGATCGCCGAGGGACTCATCGTCGAAGCCGGGGTCGCATCGTCACGCGGGGGCCGCCCGGTGACGTTCCTGCAACCCGACCCCGCCGGGGCGTACTTCCTCGGAGCCGACGTCGGCGAGCGCGGCGTCGCGGTCGAGCTCTTCGACCTCGGCATGAACCGCGTCGACCGCGAGTTCCGTGGCGGCCGCACCGAGGAGCAGATCGAGACCATCGCGGCCGACCTCGATGCCGCCCTCGACGCCCTCGCGGAGCGCAATCCGGCGGCCTGGACCCGCGTGGTGGGCATCGGCCTCGCGCTTCCCGGCATCGTCGAGACGGATGCCGACGGCCGCCAGATCCTCTACGCACAGAGCCTCGGTTGGCCGCCCGTCGACACGGCTGAACTGATCAGCCGACCCTTGAGGATCTTCGCCGAGAACGGTGCGAAGACACAGGCGATGGCGGAGCTCTGGGACGGCGCCGCGCGCGGGCTCAGCGAAGCCCTCGTCGTACTGCTCGGCCGCGGCGTCGGCCTCGGCATCGTGAGCGGCGGCGAGCTCGCACGCGGGCTCACGAGCAGCGCCGGCGAGTGGGGCCACGTGAAGATCGAGCGCGGTGGCCGGCTCTGCCGCTGCGGCGGACGCGGGTGCGTCGAGGCGTACCTCGGTGCCGACGCGATCCTGGCGGCCTGGCGCGAGGCCGGGGGCACGCCCGACGGGTCGGGATGGCGTGCGGTCGGCGAGCTGCTCGACGCCGACCGCGAGGGCGACCCGGTCGCGGCGGCCGTCGTCGACGAGCTCGTCGCGACCCTCGGCTCCGCGCTCGGCGGTCTCGTCAACCTCACCAACCCCGAGCGCATCGTCATCGGCGGCTGGGTCGGCCTGCGGCTCATGGAGACACTGCAGCACCGCATCGAGGCGGCCACCCGCGCGGAGTCGCTCGAGCGTCCCGGCTCGCAGTTCGATCTGCGGGCCAGCACGTTCGGCGGCGACACCGTCGCCCTCGGCGCGGCGATCATGCCGCTCGAGGCGCTCATCGCCGACCCGCGACGCGAGTTCCTCCGCCCGCCGACCGGCGGCGGCTCCGGTCGTCAGTAGCTCACGTCGTAGACGACCTTGACGACACCGTTCGCGTAGGCGGCCGACTCCCGCAGCGCGAGCCGCTGCTCTCGCTGCGCGGACGGGAAGATCGTCTTGCCCGAGCCGAGCAGCGCGGGGAACACGAGCAGGTTGTAGCGGTCGACGAGGCCGGCCTCGGCGAGGCGCCGCGCGAGCTCGGCGCTGCCGTGGATGAACACGCCACCGCCGTCACCGGCGCGCAGGGCGGCGACGTCATCCGTCGACCGCAGGATCGTCGTCTCACCCCACCCGTCGAGCAGCGCATCTTCCTGCAGCGTCGTCGAGACGACGTACTTGGGAAGGTCGCGATACGCGGCGTGGTCCTCCGACTCGCGCCAGAACGGGGCGAACGCCTCGTAGCTGCGGCGGCCGAAGAGCAGCGCCGACGTGTCGGCGAGCTCCTCACCCTTCAGCGAGTACGCGTCGGCGTCGAACGGCGTGCGCATGACCCATCCGCCGTTCGGATGACCTTCCACCGCGCCGCCGGGCGAGTCGACGATCCCGTCGACGGTGATGAAGCCGGTGTAGACGATGTCGCGAGACATGGTTCCTCCTGCAGTCGGGGTCGCCTCTCGACCCTCTCAGTTGTACGTCGAACGGCGGGAGTGCCGATCGACACGTGTGCCGAGAGATTTTCGCCGGGCGGATAGCCTGCCGACATGGAGCTCACCTCGTCGTTCGAGTCCGTGATCCCCGCCGGGGTGCACGTCCGCTACCTGTGGCGCGAGACCCGCAACGCCGCCGCGGTGCTCCAGGCGTCGAACCCCGACCAGTTCGCCGACCTCCTCGCGGTGCTGGACGGCTTCAGCATCTACGACTCCGACATCCTCGTCGCGGGAGGCAACCGCGGGCAGATCGCCATCCGACTCGACGCCGCCTTCGCGGCGCGGGGCTGGGATGCCGTGCGCATCAACACCGTGTCTCGGCTGGAGGGTCGGCGCAAGTCGAAGAGCTTCAGCCGCGAGTACGACGACCACTTCCTCACGCAGGAGGTGCGCAACGAGGGCTTCGAGGTCGACAACATGAAGGGCCGCGTCGCGCTCGACGTCGAGTGGAACGCGAAGGACGGCAACCTCGACCGCGACCTCGCCGCCTATCGCGCGCTCTACGACCTCGGCCTCATCGACGTGGGCATCATCGTCACGCGCGACCACTACGCGATCCGCGACCTGGCCGGCACGACGCTCGGCAGCGAGGATGCCTTCCGCCGGCTCGGCACCACGACGACGACCAACATGGCCAAGCTCGAGCCGCGCCTCACGCGCGGGGATGCCGGCGGATGCCCGCTGCTCGGCATCGCGATCACGACCGCGACCTGGGCGGGGAGGGGCGTCGGAGCACCCCACGTCGAGGTCGACGACGACGTCGCGGAGCTGTTCGCGCTCGAGCAGGACGTCGATCCCGAGCCGTAGCCGCTCGACGTCGGCGGGCCGGAGCCGCGACGACGGAGGCCCCGGGTAGGGTTTTCCCATCATGGCCAACCCCCTTCGAGCAGACGTCCAACCGACACCCTTCGTGCCGCTGCCGACCGTCGCCGGAGGGTTCCAGACGGTGATGGCCGACCCGCCGTGGCGTTTCACGAACCGCACCGGCAAGGTCGCCCCCGAGCACCGCCGGCTCGACCGCTACGACACGATGGACCTCGAGGCGATCAAGGCACTGCCGGTCGCCGACCACGTCGCCGATAACGCGCACCTCTACCTGTGGGTGCCGAACGCGCTCCTGCCCGAGGGCATGGATGTCATGAAGGCCTGGGGTTTCCGCTACGTCTCCAACGTCGTGTGGGCCAAGCGTCGTGCCGACGGAGGCCCGGACGGTCGAGGTGTGGGCTTCTACTTCCGCAACGTCACCGAGCTCATCCTGTTCGGCGTGCGCGGCCGCATGCGCACGCTGCCGCCCGCGCGGTCGCAGGTGAACATGATCGAGACGCGGAAGCGCGAGCACTCCCGCAAGCCCGACGAGCAGTACTCGTTCATCGAGTCGTGCTCGCCCGGCCCGTACCTCGAGATGTTCGCCCGCCAGGCGCAGCCCGGCTGGCAGGTGTGGGGCAACGAGGCCGACGTGCCCGAGGTGCGCGGCAAGGTGCACCGCGGCTACCAGGGCGGCGAGATCAACGCCGCCTACGCGACGGCCTGACTCCTCCGCCCCCGCAGCCGCACGGTCGCGATGAGCCCCCCGCCGGGGCGCGGTGACAAGGAGACGGAGCCGTCGTGGGCGCGCACGATGCTCGCCACGATCGCGAGGCCGAGGCCCGTCCCGGCGTGATCGTCGGAGCCCGACCGCATCCGCTCCGCTCCGCGCTGGAAAGGCTCGCCCAGGGTCGCGAGCAACTCCGACGACAGCGGTGGACCGGTGTTCTCGATCACGAGTTCGCTCGCACCGTCGACCGCCGCGGTGCGCACCGACACCGTGCCGCTCGCCGCGACGTTGTGCACGATCGCGTTCTGCACGAGGTTCATCACGAGGTGCCGCAGCAGCTCGGGGTTGCCGAACGTCCACGCCGCCTCGCCGGTCACCTCGAGGCTGACGCCTCGCCGCTCGGCCGCCGGAAGAAGGGTCTCGCCCACGTCCTCGGCGAGGAGCGACAGGTCGACCTCCTCGTCGTCGGCGCCGCGGCGGTCGCTCCGGCTGAGCAGCAGCAGGGCGTCGGTGAGTCGGCTCGCGCGCGCGTTGACGTCGCGGAGCCGGGCGATGAGCTCGTCGACATCCCGATCGGGGTCGCGGGCGGCGACGTCGAGCAACGCCGCCGAGATCGCGAGCGGCGTGCGCAACTCGTGCGACGCGTTGGCGGCGAACCGACGCTGCTCGCCGACATGCGCCTCGAGCTGCTCGAGCATCGCGTCGAACTGATCGGCGAGCTCCCGGAACTCGTCGCGCGGCCCGTCGAGGCGGATGCGGTGGCTGAGCGAGCCGTCCGCTGCCTGCCGGGCGGCATCGCCGATGCGGTGGAGAGGTGCGAGCATCCGTCCAGCCAGGAGCCACCCGCCGACGAGCCCGACGACGACCAGGAAGCCGAGCATCGCCGCCGCCGGCGGGAGGAAGGCGCGCGCGAGGTCGGTGCGATCGGGGATGAACGGCCCGCCCGCCGAGATGTCCTCGGGCACGTAGCGCAGCAGGAACACCCCGACGACCGCGAACAGCCCGAGGCCCGCCACGAGCACGAGGCCCGCGTAACTCAAGGTGAGCTTCAGCCGCGCACTCACGGCGCGGCGATCCGGTAGCCGACGCCCGCGACCGTCTCGATGACGCGGGGCTCGCCGAGACGCTTGCGCAACGACGACACGGTGATGCGCACGGCGTTGGTGAACGGGTCGGCGTTCTCGTCCCACGCGCGCTCGAGCAGTTCCTCCGCGCTGATGACGCCGCCCTCCGCCGCCATCAGCACCTCGAGCACGGCGAACTGCTTGCGGGTCAGGGCGACGAACCGCCCCTCGCGGAACACCTCGCGGCGGAACGGGTCGAGCCGCAGGCCGGCGAGCTCCCGCACGGGCGGCCGGGGCTGCGTGCGCCGCCGGTCGAGGGCTCGCAGCCGCAGGGCGAGCTCCCGGAGCTCGAACGGCTTCGTGAGGTAGTCGTCGGCGCCGAGCTCGAAGCCAGACGCCTTGTCGTCGAGACGGTCGGCCGCGGTGAGCATCAGGATGGGCGTGCCCCGTCCCGAGGCGACGATGCGACGGGCCACCTCGTCGCCGCTCGGGCCCGGGATGTCGCGGTCGAGCACCGCGATGTCGTAGTCGGTGAGGTCGTACATCGCGAGCGCCGTCTCGCCGTCGCCCGCGACGTCGGCGGAGATCGCCTCGAGCCGCAGACCGTCGCGGATCGCGCCCGCGAGCAGGGGCTCGTCCTCGACGATCAGCACGCGCATGGTCCGAGCCTAGGCAGGCGGGGATATCGCGGGCATATGCGTTCCCGCATACGGCACGGCAACATCCGCTCGCCTTCGCTGGGGGCATGAACTCCCGCACGACCTACGCCCGGCGCCGTGTCACCGTCGTCGCGCTCTCGCTCCTCCTCGTCGCGGCCCTGGCCCTCGTCGGCAAGCTCGTCCTCGACGTGCTCGCCGGGGTGCCGACCGTGCCGCTCGCGGGCGGCGGCGGGTCGAGCGCGACCGGCCCGACGGCCGACGGCGAGATCGCGGACGGCGAGACGGTGCTCGTGACCGACGTGGGGCATCCTGCGCTCGCGAACCTCGACCCCGAGCTACTGGCCGCGATCCAGCGGGCCGCCGCGGACGCCGCGGCCGAGGACATCCCGTTCCGCGTGACGAGCGGCTGGCGCTCGCCCGAGTACCAGGCGCGTCTGCTCAGCGAGGCCGTGCAGGACTACGGCAGCGAAGAGGAGGCACGACGCTGGGTGGCGAGTCCCGAGACGTCGCTGCACGTGTCGGGCGACGCGATCGACATCGGCGACTTCGACGCGACCTACTGGCTCTCGCTCCACGGGGCGGCGTACGGCCTCTGCCAGACCTACGCCAACGAGCGGTGGCACTTCGAGCTTCGCCCCGAGGCGGCGACGGACGGATGCCCGGAGCAGTACCTCGACCCGACCGACGACCCGCGGATGACGTCGTAGCGGGGGTCGGCCTCAGCGGGTCTCGAACGTGACGACCGTCCACGAGACGGGCGGCAGCTCGATCGCCGCCGTGCGCCCCTCGACCCGCAGCGTCGCGTTCTCCCGCAGGCCGATCCGCTCGGGCTCGGCGAGCGTGTTCGCCGCATGGGGGTCGTCATCGGAGAGGGTCTGCGCGGTCGCGCGGACCACCGGACCGAGGCCGTCGAGGTCGACGTCGAGCGTGGTGGCGTCGGTCGTCGACCGGTTGACGACGAACACGCTCACCCGCCCGAGCTCCACGTCGTGGGTCGCCACGGCGGAGACGAGGGGAACCGACCCGTACGCCGCGGTGTCGTAGTCCTCGCACTCGACGCGCGTCGAGATCGTGCTGCCGGTCGCGAGTTGCGACGTGAGGGCGAACGGGAAGAACGTGGTCTGCTTCCACGAGATGCCGCCGGGCTCGGTCATGATCGGGGCGATCACGTTGACGAGCTGGGCGAGGGATGCGCTGCGCACCCGGTCGGCGTGCTTCAACAGCGAGATGAGCAGATCGCCGACCACGACGGCGTCCGCCACGGTGTAGACGTCTTCGAGGAGCCGCGGCGCGGTGGGCCAGTTGTCGACGCCGGTGATCTTGTCGACGTTCTCGAAGCGGGAGTTGTACCAGACGTTCCACTCGTCGAACGAGATGTTCACGTCGCGCGTGCTGCGGGTGACCGCCTTCACGTGGTCGATGGTGGCGACGACCGAGTCGATGAAGGCATCCATGTCGACGGCCGACGCGAGGAACCCGCCGAGGTCGCCGTCGCGCTCCTCGTAGTAGGCGTGGCAGGAGATGTAATCGACGTCGTCGAAGGTGTGGAGCAGCACGGTGCGCTCCCACTCGCCGAACGTCGGCATCGAGCGACTCGACGAGCCGCAGACGACGAGCTCGAGGTCGGGATCGAGGAACCGCATCGCTTTCGCGGTCTGGGCGGCGAGGCGACCGTACTCGTCCGCCGAGCGGTGGCCGAGCTGCCACGGGCCGTCCATCTCGTTGCCGAGGCACCACATCCGCACGCCGAACGGTCGCTCCCGTCCGTTCGCCGCCCGCTCGGCAGCCCTCGTCGTGCCCGAGGCGATGTTCGCGTACTCGAGCAGTTCGAGCGCCTCCGCGGTGCCGCGCGTGCCGAGGTTGAGGGCGAGCATGAGTTCGCTGCCGAGGCCCTCGAGCCACTCCGCGAACTCGTGCAGGCCCACCTGGTTGGTCTCGGTCGAATGCCAGGCGAGGTCGAGCCGTGTCGGTCGCGACTCGCGCGGCCCCACGCTGTCCTCCCAGCGGAAACCTGAGACGAAGTTGCCCCCGGGGTAGCGGATGGCCGAGACGCCGAGCTCCCGCACGAGGTCGGCGACGTCGGTGCGGAAGCCGGCGGCGTCGGCCAGCGGGTGGCCGGGTTCGTAGATGCCGTCGTAGACCGAACGGCCGAGGTGCTCGACGAACGAGCCGAAGAGGCGGCGCTCGACCGTGCCCACCGGGAAGTGGACGTCGAGGAACAGGTTCGCGTGCGACATGGAGTCTTTCTGGGATCGGTGCGGCTACTTGAGCCCGGAACTCGCGACGCTCGCGACGAAGCGCCGTTGGAGGAAGAGGAACAGCACCGCGAGCGGCAGGAGGGCGACGAGCGCGCCGGCCATCATGACGCCGTAGGGGATGATGCCGCCGGGCCCCGTCAGCAGGGTGAGTCCGGAGGTGAGGGTGCCCATCTCCTGGTCGTTCGTCATGACGAGCGGCCAGAGCAGGTCGTTCCAGTTGTTGACGAAGATGTAGACCCCGAGGGTGACGAGGGCGGGGACGGCGTTGGGCAGCACGATGCTGCGGAAGATGCGGAACTCGCTCGCCCCGTCGATGCGCGCGGCACTGTCGAGGTCGCGCGGGAGTGACAGGAAGAACTGGCGCAGGAAGAAGATGCCGAACGCGTCGGCGGCGCGCGGAGCGATCATCCCGGCGTAGGTGTTCACCCAGCCCAGGTCGGCGACGAGCTGGTAGACGGGCACGAGCGTCGCCTGGAACGGGATCATGAGGCTCGCGATGATCGCGACGAGCAGGATGCGGTTGCCACGGAAGTCGATGCGGGCGAGCACGTACGCGGCGAGCGAGTCGAACGCGAGCGCGATGACGGTCACCCCGCCGGCGAAGACGAAGCTGTTGAGCACGAGTCGCGCGAACGGCAGCTCTTCGAAGATGCGCGTGAAGTTGCCGAACGTCCACTCCGCCGGCAGCAGCGTCGGCGGAAAGGCGTTGACCTCGGCGACCGGCTTGAAGGCGGTGAAGGCGACGATGGCGATCGGCAGCAGTGTGAGAGCGGCGACCATGACGAGCGCGATCAGCAGCAGCACCCCGCCGAGGCGGGAGCGCGCGGCGCGTCCGGTGAGCGTGCTCATGAGGCGGCATCCCGTGCTCGGCGACTGGACAGGGCGAACTGGACGAGGCCCAGCAGGAGCGTCGCGATGAGCAGCACGTAGGAGAGTGCCGAGGCGAAGCCGAGCTGGAGGTCCTGGAAGCCGGACTCGTAGACCTGCATGACGACCGTCTGCGTGGAACGGTACGGCCCGCCTCCGGTCAGCACGTAGATCTGGTCGAACGCCTGGAGCGCGGCGATGGTCGCGACGACGATCACGAAACCGGTCGTGTTGCCGAGCAGCGGCACGGTGATGTGGCGGAAGCGCGACCACGGTCCGGCGCCGTCGACGGTCGCGGCCTCGTACAGGCTCGTCGGGATGTCTTGGAGACCGGCGAGGAACACGATCATGTAGAAGGGGAAGCTCTTCCAGACGGCGATGAGCGCGACCGCCGGCATCGCGAGGGCCGGGTCGGTGAAGACGTTCCCGAGCGGGATGCCCCCTCCCTGCAGCCAGTAGGCGAGGAGCCCGACCTGCGGATCGAGGAGGTATTGCCAGGCGAATGCCGCGACCGCCATCGAGACGATGAAGGGCAGGAAGAGCGCCGTGCGGAGGGCGCCGCGGAGCGGGAGCCGCGGGTGGTTGAGCGCGAGCGCGAGGGCGAGCGCGAGCAGCACCGCCGCGGGCGTGAAGATCGCCGCGTACAGGGCCGTGTTGCCCATCGCCCGGAGGATGCCGGCGTCGGTGACGATCTCGACGTAGTTGTCGAGACCGACGAAGTCGGAGCGCCCGAAACCGCTCGCGTCGGTGAACGACAGTGCGAGCGCCGAGATCATCGGCCAGAACACGAAGGCGCCCAGGATCGTCATCGCCGGAAGCAGGAACGCGACGACGATGAGGCGTCGGCGCCCGCGTCCGGTCAGGGGTCCGGAGCCGCCGAGGCGCGCGGGAGTGCGGTGGGCTCGGGTGCTCGGGGCCGTTGCGGTCACGTCGTCATCACCTCCTTTGCTTACAACGTTGTAGAGACCTTAGAAAGGGCGACTTCCGGCTGTCAAGACGCGCTTGACAACGTCGCAACCCTCGATCAATATGACACTACAACGTTTACTACATCGTTGTACACGAGCGGGCCTTCCCACCCGCTTCGACGACAATGCAGTCGATAGGAGAAGACGCACCCATGAGAAAGTTCTTCACATCGGCGGCCGTGGCGACGGCCGTCGTGCTCACAGCAGCCGGCTGCGCGGCGCCCGGCGGCTCCGGCGACGGTCCGATCGAGCTCGAGTTCTGGCACGGCTACACGGAGGCCGACGGCAAGGTCCTCGACCAGCTCGTCGCCGACTTCAACGAGTCGCAGGACGAGATCGAGATCACGCCGATCACCAAGCCGTGGGCGACCCTGCTCGACACCGTGCTCCCGGCGCTCTCCGCCGACGAGGGGCCCGAGCTCCTCGCTCTCCCGGTGGAGCACATCCCCGTGTACGCCGACCGCGGCGCCCTGCACCCCCTCGACGACTGGTACGAGGCGTCGGACAGCGCCGGTGCGCTCAACGAGCAGGCCGTCGCCACCGGCACCGTCGCCGGCGAGCGCTACGCCGTGCCGTTGAGCTTCACCCCGCTCTCGATGTTCTACAACCAGGCCCTGTTCGACGCCGCCGGCGTCGAAGTGCCCACGACCTGGGAAGAGTGGGTCGACGCCGCCGCGGCGCTGACCATCGACTCCAACGGTGACGGCACGCCCGAGCAGTACGGACTCGCGCTGCAGGACCACCAGACGGTCGGCAACGGCGTCTGGATGTCGCTGCTCAAGAGCGGCGGCGGTGACGTCGTGACCGCCGATGGCGAAGTCGTCGTCGACTCGCCCGAGAACGCGGAGACGCTCGAGTTCTGGGCCGACGCGCTCGCCACCGACAAGATCTCGCCGACCGGTCTCACCGGCGTCGACGGCGACGGGCTGTTCAGCGCGGGCAAGGCCGCGATGACCTTCGGCGGCCCGTGGATGGCCTCGGTCTCCGAGGGTGCCGGCATCGACTACGGCATCGCCGCGCTCCCCGCGGGGCCGGACGGCATCGCCGCCTCGGCTCTCGCCGTCGACGTCACGGTGACGTCGCAGGCGACCGAGGAGGAGAAGGCTGCGGCGCAGACGTTCTTCGACTGGTTCTACGGACAGGAGAACATGGTCACGTGGTCGCTCGCCTCCGGCTGGCCTCCGCTCACGACCGACGTGACGGCGGACCAGGTCTCCGAGAACCCCGTCGTGGCCGCCCTCACGGAGCAGTCGCAGTACGGCGTCGCGCTGCTGCCGGGTGTCATCCCGTCGACCGACGTGCTCGTCGCGCTCGACACGCTGACGCAGAAGGCCATGGCGGGCGAGGACATCGCCGCACTGCTGGCCGAGGCGCAGTCCGAGATGGAAGCGATCCTCGCCGGTTGATCCACGGGTGCCCCGCGGTCGGCGTCGTGCGCGACCGCGGGGCACTCCCACGCCCCACCTGAGACGGAGAACGATGACCTCCCCCGCCTGGTACGCCGACGGCCGACTGCGTTTCGCCGTCGGCGTCGAAGACACCTTCATCCCGCAGACGCGTCCCGGCGAGCGCGCGCTCGACGAGTACGACCTCATGCAGCACTACCGCTTCTGGGAGGAGGACCTCGCGCACTGCGCCGAGGTGGGCGCAGACCAGGTGCGGTGGGGCATCCCCTGGTACCGCATCGAGCCGGAGCGCGGTCGCTTCGACTGGTCGTGGCTCGACCGGGTCGTCGACTCGTTCGAGGAGCAGGGCCTCGCGCTCGTCGCCGACCTCCTGCACTACGGCACGCCGCTCTGGCTCGAGGGGGAGTTCGCGAACCCCGACTACCCCCGGCGCATCGCCGAGTACGCGGCAGCCGTGGCACAGCGCTACGAGGGCCGCATCCGGCACTACACCCCGGCCAACGAGCCGCTCCTCAACGCGATGTACTGCGGCGAGTTCGGCCACTGGCCTCCGTACCTCTCCGGTGACCGCGGCTTCACGACGCTCCTGCGGGCGCTGTCGAAGGGGATCGTCGAGACGCAGTCCGCGATCGCCGCCGCCGACCCGACGGCCGACTTCGTGCACGTCGAGGCCTCGTTCCGCTTCACCGGCGACCTCGAGGCGCATCGCGACACGCACGCGCACCTCGCCGAGCGGGCGTATATCGTGCAAGACCTCGTGACGGGGCGCGTGGGTCCCGAGCATCCACTCGTGCCGTACCTGCTCGAGCACGGCTTCACCGACGACGACCTCACGTGGGCGCGCGAGAACACCGCGCAGCCCGACGTCGTCGGGGTCAACTACTACCCGCAGCACTCCACCGAGATCTTCGAAGCCGGTGTCGAGCTCGGCGGCGGCCCCGGGGCGCTGCGGCCGCGCTTCGACGCGGGAACCGAGGGGCTCAAGGACGTGCTGCGAACGTTCGCCGCGCGGTACGGCAAGCCCGTCCACCTCACCGAGACCAGCTACACGGGCACGGTCGAGGAGCGGATCGCGTGGCTCGACGCCTCCGTCGCCGCGGTGCACGAGCTGCGGGCCGAGGGCGTCGACGTCGTGGGCTACACCTGGTGGTGCATCACCGACATGGTCGAGTGGACCTACCGGCACAGCACGCGACCGCCGATGGACCACCGGCTGCGGATGGGCCTGTGGGATCTCGAGGAGGATGCCGAGGGTGTGCTGCGGCGACGGCGGAACCCCGTCGCCGACCGCTTCGCGCACCACGCACGCTGAGGCGTCTTCTCGTCAGACCGACTCGCGCTCGATGATCGCGAAGTCGGCGAGCACCTGTTCGACCGGGGCGGGGTCGCCCGTCTCGCGGATGCGGGCGACCAGGATGTCCACCGCCCGACTCGCGATCTCGGCCCGGCCCGGGTCGATCGTCGTCAGGCTCGGCACGGCGTACTGAGCCTCTTCGATGTTGTCGAACCCGATGACGGCGACGTCGCGCGGCACGGCGAGCCCGGCCTCCTGGAGGACGCGCATCGACCCGAGCGCGAGCGCGTCGTTGAGTCCGAAGACGGCGTCGAACTCGACGCCGGCCGCGATGAGCCCGCGGGTGACCTCGGCCCCGTTCGCGCGGTGCCACAGCGTCGT
This sequence comes from Pseudolysinimonas sp., assembly GCF_057350545.1. Classification (NCBI taxonomy): domain Bacteria; kingdom Bacillati; phylum Actinomycetota; class Actinomycetes; order Micrococcales; family Microbacteriaceae; genus Pseudolysinimonas; species Pseudolysinimonas sp. Next base: position 12,575 of record NZ_JBMRCP010000013.1, read on the forward strand.
GTCGCCGAGGAGAGCCGGGTCGAAGGGGATGCCGGCCGCGTCGAGCGCCTCGCGATAGCCCTGAACCCGCAGCGCAGCGGAGCCGACGACCTCGCCGTCGTGGGAGCCGATGACGGCGATGCGCCGCCGCCCGGAGGCGATGAGCGCGGCGGTGGCCGCCCGAGCCGCTTCGACGTTGCGCATCGTCACGTGGTCGACGGGTCCGCCGAAGATGCGCTCGCCGAGCAGAACCAGCGGGTAGCCCACCTCGAGCAGGGCGGCGTCGTCTTGGCCCATGCCGAGCGGACTGAAGATGATGCCGTCGGCGAGCATCGCGCGCGGGCTGGTCAGGGTGGCGAGTTCGCGGTCGCGCTCCCCACCCGTCTTCTCGATCTGCACGACGAGCCCGTGCTCCTCGGCGCGCGCGATGACGGCGTCGGCGAGTTCCGCGAAGTAGCTCAGGCTCAGCTCGGGGAGCACGAGCCCGATGACCCCGCTGCGCCCGGATCGCAGACTGCGCGCGGAGAGGTTCGGTTGATAGCTGAGCTCCGCGATCGCGACCTTCACGCGCTCGCGCGTCTCAGGGCGCACGTTGGGGTGGTCGTTGACGACGTTCGAGACCGTCTTGATCGAGACGCCCGCGAGTTTGGCGACATCGTGGAGGGTGGCGGCCACGGCGCTCCCTCCCAGTCGCCGCGAGTCTACAACGTTGTGAAGGGTCGGATCAGCGCCGCCGTTCCGGCGGGAGAACGCGTCAGGCGGAGCCGTCGTGCGACTCGCCCTCGGCGTCGCGGCGATCGCGGAAGTCGATGAGGGCGATGACGGCGTCCTGCCAATCGCCCCAGCTGGCCCCGATGCCGAAGCCGTCGTGGTGCGGATCGCGGATGCGCCACGTGAGCGGGGTCTGCACGTCGGTGAGGTCGCGCTCGAGGCAGCCGAGGAGTCGCGCGCCGGCGAGGACGTCCCAGCCTTGGCCGTTGGGGACGAGGTCGTAGGACACGCCCTTGTACAGCCAGATCGAGGGCGGGACGTCGGTGGCCGCGAGGTCGCCGCGGGCGATGGAGTCGAAGGAGGCGGGGTGGTTCTCGAGAGACATCGTGGTTCACGATCTGCTGCGCTCGGGACGCCCAGCGGGTTCAGGCGGCGGGTGCCGCGACCTCGAGTTTAGATCTGTCTCACCGAATTACCTAATTTTGTTTGCTAAATCACTAAGGGATCGGGGTCGTCTGGGAGTAGGCTGAGCCCGATCGACGTCCCACGGCGTCGGAGAACGAGTTGGGAGCGCAGGATGCCTGCTGCGAAGAGTGGCCCGTCGGCGCTCAGTGTCGCGCTCCGCGGCTACCTCGATGCGCGGGCGACGGCGCTGCTCGCGGCCCGGAAGTCCCTCGGCATCAACGAACTCGACGCCCGCGCGTTGCTCTACCTGCTCGACAACCCCGGATCGAAGCCGTCCGCGTTGAGCGCCGTGCTCGGCCTCACCTCCGCGGGTGTCACCGTGCTCACCGACCGATTGGTCGGGCGCGACGTGGTGCGTCGCGACCGCGACCCCGCGGATGGACGCAGCGTGCGCCTCACCGCGACCGTCGACATCGCGCAGCCCCCGTGGTCGGCGCTCGCCGCCTTCGACACCGGGCTCGAGAGCGCGGCATCCGAGCTCGACGCCGCCGATGCCGCGCGCGTCGCCGACCTCATCGCGGGACTGACGCGGCGCGCCACCGGCTGAACCGCGCTAGTCGCGTTCCGCGGCCGCCTTCGCCTGGAGGAAGCCGCACAGCGCCGAGACCGTCGCGAGCTCCGACGACAGACGGGAGACCGTCGCGGCGTCGAGCTCGAACGACTCGTCGCCGAACTCGAAGGTGACCACCCAGGTGTCACCGCCGTCGGGCTGCACGTAGGCGCTCAAGCCGCCGGCGAGCTGCAGAGCCACGAGACCGGTGTTCGCACCGTCGGCCCCGTCCTGCTCGATCACGCGCAGGGTGCGGTCCGACGGGTAGTCCAGGCTCTGGAACTCGGTGAGCCACGCCTGGAGCGTGTCTCGACTGCGGAAGATCAATCGGACCTCTTATCGTCATCTGCCGGCGCTTCCCTCGCCGACCGCACCATTATCAGGGACGGAGAGGCGGGTGGTCGCACTCCGCCCGGGTAGCTTGGGTGCGTGTCCGAACTCGTCGACCTCGCCCGCGCCGTCGCCCTCGAAGCCGGGGAACTCGCGGCTCGCCGCCGGCGGGAAGGCGTCGCGGTCGCGGCGACCAAGTCGACGGTCGTCGATGTCGTCACCGAGGCCGACCGTGAGGTCGAGCGACTGGTGCTCGGCCGGCTGCTCGATGCCCGGCCCGACGACGGCGTGCTCGGCGAGGAAGGCTCTTCGGTCGCCGGATCGAGCGGTCTGACCTGGGTCGTCGACCCGATCGACGGCACCGTCAACTACCTCTACGGACTCCCGCACTACGCGGTGAGCATCGCCCTCGTCGAAGGCGCCCCCGATCCGCTCACCTGGACGGGCCGCGTCGGCGTCGTCGTCAACCCGGCGACCGGCGAGCTCTTCACCGCGGAGGTCGGCGCGGGGGCGTGGTGCGGCGACCGTCGGCTGCGCGTCGCCGATCCCGCGCCGCTCGAGCTCGCGCTCATCGCCACGGGGTTCGCCTACAACGCCGAGTGGCGCGGCACCCAGGGCGAGGTCGTCGCCCGACTGCTGCCGAAGGTGCGCGACATCCGACGACAGGGCACAGCATCCCTCGACCTCTGCTTCGTCGCCGACGGACGCTACGACGCGTACTTCGAGCGCACCCTCAGCCCGTGGGATCACGCGGCGGGCGCGATCATCGCCCGCGAGGCCGGCGCGGCGGTCGTCGGGATGCGCGGCGCGGCCCCGTCGCGCGAGCTCGTACTGACCGGACATCCCGACCTCGTCGCGCGGCTCGAGCCGCTGCTCGACGAACTCGGAGCGTTCGACTTTCCGATCTGAGGTGCGCGCATTCCGCGTTCCTGGGAATAGGTTGGGGGGAGTGGCTCGATCGTTGCCGTTTCGTTAACATTGACCGCGTCCCGACGACACCCCCGTCGCACCTACCCGAGATACCCGGCCGTCGTCCGCCACGGCCGTATTCCAGGAGTTTCTTCCCGCATGAGCGCCACCGAGGATGAGGACCGTCCGGTCCTCGAGTTCCTCGGTTTCGGCACCCCTCCGCACCTCCCGTCGGCTCCCGAGCGTGCGGCGCTCCCGTCCGGGGCCGAGCAGCCCGCGGTGCTCGCCGCCACTCCGCTGACCCGGCGTGAGCTTCGCGACCGCGAGCGCACCGTCGAGGAGTGCACCGGTGAGTCCGCGGCCGCGTCGCCCTCCGGCGCCCGACGCGGTGCCCCGAAGTCGTCCGCACGTTCGACGCCGCGCCGTGCCGTGAAGAACACGACGCGGCGGGATGCCGTGCGGGCCGCCGGTCGCCCTAAGACGAGCAAGAAGACCATCGGCGCGCGGCTGCTCTCGTTCGGAGCCATGCTGTTCGCCGGCGCTCTCGCACTCGGCATGTCGGTGCCCGCCAACGCCTTCGACTGGGGCCCGAGCGAACTGCAGCTCTCCGAGTCGCTCGCGATGGACTCGCAGTCGGTCGAGGTCGACCCCACCCTCGTCTCGTTCGCCGAGCGCGACGGGTGGAGCGTCACCTCGTGGGCCGAGATGCTGCGACTGCGCTACGGCAACCGCAGTTTCGACTACACGATCGGGACGGGCCCGATCCGCTGGCCGTTCCCGTACGCCGTGCCGATCTCGAGTGGTTTCGGCGACCGCGCGGCGCCCTGCCGCGGCTGCTCGACGGCCCACTCCGGCATCGACTTCAACCCGGGCTACGGCGCCGCGATCTTCGCCATGGCCGACGGCGTCGTCGTGGACGTGTCCGGCGGCGGCTCCAGCTGGGGCACCTACGTGGTCATCGAGCACCAGATCGAGGGACAGGCCGTCTACAGCGGCTACGCCCACATGGTGAGCGGCTCGACGCCGCTCGTCGTCGGGCAGGAGATCGTCGTCGGCGACTTCGTCGGCCTCGTCGGCGCCACGGGTCAGGCGACCGGGGCGCACCTGCACTTCACGGTCGCGATCGGCGACCGCATGCACTACGTCGACCCGTACACGTATCTGAAGACCTACGCGAGCTGACGGGCCCTTCGCGGGTTGAGGAGCGCCGCGCGCAGCGCGACGCGTCTCGTAACCCCACGTTTCGTCGTGCCCGGTTTCGATACACCGCGCTGCGCGCGGCACTCACCCCGCGGGGTGGGTCAGACGAGCCAGACGGTCGTGTCGCCGGGGAGGACACCCTCGGCGACCGGGCCACTCGCGAGCAGCACCTCGCCGGCGGGCAGCGGCACCGGCGTGCCTCCCGTGTTCGCGACGACCGTGACGCCCGCGCTGCGGAAGGCGATGACGTCTTCCGCCGAAGGCAGCCACTCGAGCGACCCCGCGCCGAGCCCGTGTGCGGCCCGCGCCGCGAGGGCCGCACGGTAGAACTCGAGCGTCGAGCCGGGCACGCCGCGCTGCGTGTCGCGAGCATACGCAGCCCAGGTCGGCGGCTGCGGCAGCCACGAGGCGCCGCTCGGGCTGAAGCCGACGGCGGGTGCCTCCGCCTCCCACGGGATGGGCACTCGGCATCCGTCTCGGCCGTAGTTGCGACCCTCGGTGCGGAGGAAGGTCGGATCCTGACGCGCCTCGTCGGGAAGGTCGAGCACTTCGGGCAGGCCGAGCTCCTCGCCCTGGTAGAGGTACGCCGACCCGGGCAGCGCGAGCATGAACGCCGTCGCGGCGCGACCCCGGCGCAGGCCGACGATCTCGTCCGGGCGCGGCGAGGTGCGGGGCCCGATGCCCTCACCCTGCGGAGGGGGCGGCACGAGCGCGAGGCGCGAGGTGTGCCGGATGACGTCGTGGTTCGACAGCACCCAGGTCGAGGGGGCGCCCACGCCGCCGAACGCGGCGAGCGACTCGTCGACGATCGCGCGGAGTGCTGCGGCATCCCACGGGGTCTCGAGGTAGCCGAAGTTGAAGGTCTGATGCATCTCGTCGGCGCGCACCCAGTGCGCCATCCGCGACAGCGGCATGACCCACGCCTCGCCGATGAGCACGCGCTCGCCCTCGTACTCCGCGAGCACCTTGCGCCACTCGCGGTACACCTCGTGCACACCCTCCTGTCCCCAGTAGGGCGCGAGCTCGACGTCGCCGCCCATGCTCGCGGAGTCGGGGTTCGGCGTGTAGTCGGGCAGCCCGTCTGCCTTCACCAGCCCGTGCGCGACGTCGACCCGGAAGCCGTCGACCCCCCGGTCGAGCCAGAAGCGGAGCACGTCGTGGAACTGCTCGTGCACCCAGCGGTTCGACCAGTCGAAGTCGGGTTGGCTCGAGTCGAAGATGTGCAGATACCACCAGCCGTCGGGAAGGCGGGTCCAGGCCGGCCCGCCGAAGACCGACTGCCAGTTGTTCGGCGGCAGCTCGCCGTCGACGCCCGTGCCCTCGCGGAACACGTAGCGCGCCCGCTCGGCGGAGCCGGGGCCCGCGGCGAGAGCCTCCTGGAACCACGGGTGGTCGCTCGACGAGTGGTTGGGCACGAGGTCGGCGACGACCCGGATGCCGCGGGCGTGCGCGGCGGCGACGAGGGCGTCGAAGTCGGCGAGGGTGCCGAAGAGCGGGTCGACGCCGCAGTAGTCGGCGACGTCGTACCCCGCGTCGCGCTGCGGTGAGGTCATGAACGGAGAGAGCCAGATCGCGTCGATGCCGAGCTCGCCGAGCGCGTCGAGACGCGCCGTGATCCCGGGCAGGTCACCGATGCCGTCGCCGTCGGAGTCTGCGAAGGAGCGGGGGTACACCTGGTAGATGACGGCCGTGCGCCACCAGTCGTTCGAGTTCGCCACCCGGTCACCCTACGACACCCCGCGACCCTACCCGGAAGCGGTTGCGGGCTTTCGGCTCAACGTTTAACACGATGGGGGCTTGGCAGATCGAAACTTTCCGGCTATCAATGGAAGCGCTTGCAATCGCAGCGGACTCTCGGCCCCGCGACCGGCACAGCACGGCAACGGGGCCGCGCTCACAGAAAGGAAACACCGATGAAGGTGAATTCCCGCATTCTCACCGCGCTCGGCGGTGTCGCCGTCGCGAGCCTTACGCTCGCCGGCTGCGCAGCCGGAGACGGCGGAGGCGCCGAGACCGGCGGCTCCCTCACCATCTGGGTCGACGCCGACCGTGCCGAGGTGATGGAAGACGTCGCCGCCCGGTTCGAAGAGGACCGCGGCGTCACCGTCGAGCTCGTGGTCAAGGAGTTCGGCGACATCCGTGACGACTTCGTCACCCAGGTGCCCACCGGCAACGGCCCCGACATCATCGTCGGCGCGCACGACTGGCTCGGCAAGCTCGTGCAGAACGGCGTCGTCGCGCCGCTCGAGCTCGGCGACAAGGCCGCGGAGTTCCAGGAGGTCGCCGTCACCGCCATGAGCTACGAGGGCCAGAGCTACGGCCTCCCGTACTCGGTCGAGAACATCGCCCTCCTGCGCAACACGGCGCTCGCGCCCGAGGCCCCGGCGACCATGGACGAGGCCATCGCCACGGGCAACGAGCTCATCGCGGCCGGCCAGGCGCAGTACCCGTTCCTCGTCGGGCTCGACCCGAACGCGGCCGACCCGTACCACCTGTACCCGCTGCAGGCATCCTTCGGCGCCACGGTCTTCGAGATCACGGCCGACGGCACCTACGACCCGACGAAGCTCGCCCTCGGCGGCGCCGGCGGCGAGGCCTTCGCGACGCAGCTCGCGGCGTGGGGTGCGGCGGGCGTGCTCAACACGAACGTCTCCGGCGACATCGCCAAGGAGGAGTTCATCGCGGGCAAGGCCCCGTACTTCCTGACCGGCCCGTGGAACGTCCCGGCGATCGCGGAGGCCGGCATCGAGTACTCGATCGACGCCATCCCGACGGCCGGCGGCGAGACCGCCACGCCGTTCGTGGGCGTGCAGGGCTTCTACATCTCCGCGAAGAGCGAGAACCCGATCGCCGCGAGCGAGTTCCTGCTCAACTACGTCGGCACCGAAGAGGTGCAGACCGCTCTCTACGAGGTCGGTGGACGTGCCCCGGCGCTGCTCTCGGCCTTCGAGGCCGCGCAGGGCGACGCCGATGTGGCCGCATTCGGCGCCGTCGGAGCCGAGGGTGTTCCGATGCCCAACGTGCCCGCGATGGATGCCGTGTGGGCCGACTGGGGAGCCACCGAGGTCGCGATCATCAACAACACGGGCGACCCGGTCGCGCTGTGGCAGGCGATGGTCGCCTCGATCGAGGGGAAGATCGCGGGCTGATCACCCGCCCGGGCGCCGGTCTCTACGGCCGGCGCCCGGCATCCCCCGCCCACTTCACCGATTTGCGTCGAGCGCATTTGCGCGATCACGTGCGCTCGACGCAAATCGCTGCACTCGACAGGATGAGACATGACGACAGAGACGCCGAAGCGTGAGCGGCGCATGATCGACACGCAGCCGCGGAGCGTGCGCGGCATCCTGATCAAGATCGCGATCCTCGCGGTCGTCGACGCGGTCGCGGTCTACGCGCTCTTCATCCTCTTCCTGCAGCAGGAGTGGCTGGTCTTCGCGATCGCCACCGCGGTGCTGGCCCTCATCAACTTCGTGTACCTGCGGCGCGGGCTCCTGCCGGCGAAGTACCTGCTGCCCGGCGTGCTCTTCCTCGCGATCTTCCAGATCTTCGTCGTCGTCTACAGCGGCTACATCGCGTTCACCAACTACGGCGACGGACACAACTCGACGAAACAGGATGCGATCGACGCGATCGTGCTCACGTCGCAGCAGCGCGTGCCCGACTCGCCCGCCTACCGGTTGACCGTGCTCGACCAGCTCGGCATCCCGAGCTTCCTCGTGACCGACCCCGACGGCGACGTGTTCGTCGGCGGCGAGGACCGTCCCCTCACGGAGGTCGACGACTACGAGCAGGACTCGACAGGTCGCGCGACGGGCATCGCCGGCTACACGACCCTCAGCTTCCAAGACCTCATCTCGCGGCAGCGCGAGATCGCGAGCCTCGCCGTGCCGCTCTCCGACGATCCGAACGACGGGTCGCTGCGCACGCAGGACGGCTCGACGGCGTACCTCTATCTCTCGCTGCTCGAGTACGACGAGGTCGCCGACACCTTCACCAACACCCAGACGGGCGACGTCTACCGCGACAACGGCGAGGGCGCCTACGCGAACGACGCGGGCCGTCAGCTCACACCGGGCTGGAAGATCGACGTCGGCTTCGACAACTTCGTCACCGCGTTCGGCACCGAGTCGATCCGCGGTCCGCTCATCGCGACGACGATCTGGACGTTCGCCTTCGCGTTCCTCAGCGTCGGCACGACGTTCGCGCTCGGGCTCTTCCTCGCGATCGTGTTCAACGACAAGCGGATGCGCGGCAAGCGGTTCTACCGCACCCTCTTCATCCTCCCGTACGCCTTCCCGGCGTTCCTCTCCGGGCTCGTCTGGCTCGGCCTGCTCAACCAGGACTTCGGCTTCGTCAATCAGGTGATCTTCGGCGGGGCCGACATCCCGTGGCTCACCGATCCATGGCTCGCGAAGGTGAGCGTGCTGCTGCTCAACCTGTGGCTCGGCTTCCCCTACATGTTCCTCATCTGCACGGGGGCGCTGCAGTCGATCCCCGACGAGTTGTCCGAGGCGGCCCGAGTGGATGGTGCGGGGCCGTGGTCGATCTTCCGGCTCATCAAGTTGCCGCTGCTGCTGGTCAGCGTCGCGCCGCTGCTCATCTCGTCGTTCGCGTTCAACTTCAACAACTTCAACGTCATCTACATGCTCACGGGCGGCGGGCCGCGCAACGTCGAGGCGGGTGTGGATGCCGGCGCCACCGACCTGCTCATCACGCTCGTGTACAAGGTGGCGTTCGGCAGCGGCACGGGGCGGGACTACGGCCTCGCGAGCGCGTTCGCGATCATCATCTTCATCGTCGTCGCGGTGGTCTCGATCATCGGCTTCCGACAGACCAAGGCCCTCGAGGAGATCGACCGATGAGTGGAGATCGACCGATGAGCACGACGACCCCCGCCGACGCCGAGGCGATCTGGACCGACACCCCGGAGGAGAAGGCGAAGCTCGCCCGCGAACGACGCCGACCCGTCGGCCGGTGGTTCCGCGAGACCGGATGGCGGCACCTCATCGGCATCGTGATGATCGCGTTCGCCGGCTTCCCGCTGCTCTACGTGCTGTCGGCATCCCTCAACCCCACGGGCACGCTCGTCGGGTCGAACCAGCTGTTCCGGGCGGTCGACATCGGCAACTACATCGAACTGTTCACCACGCCGACGCTGCCCTTCGCGGCGTGGTTCGGCAACACGCTCATGATCGGCATCATCGCGGCGATCGGCACGGTGTTCCTCGGGGCGCTCGCCGCCTACGCGTTCTCGCGCCTGCGGTTCGTCGGGCGTCGGATCGGGCTGCTGTCGCTGCTGCTGCTGCAGATGTTCCCGCAGCTGCTCGGGGTCGTCGCGATCTTCCTGCTGCTCTACGGCATCGGCGAGATCTTCCCCGCTCTCGGGCTCGGCTCCCAGCTCGGGCTCATCATGGTCTACCTCGGCGGAGCGCTCGGCGTGAACACGTACCTCATGTACGGGTTCTTCAACACGGTGCCGCGCGAGATCGACGAGGCCGCCAAGATCGACGGCGCGAGCCACGCGCAGATCTTCTTCGGCATCATCCTGCGCCTCGTCACGCCGATCCTCGCCGTCATCGCACTACTGTCGTTCGTGGGCACGGCGAGCGAGTTCGTCATCGCGAGCGTGGTCCTCACCGAGCCGTCATCGCAGACCCTGGCCGTGGGTCTGTACCAGCTCGTCTCCAACGAGACCAGCAAGAACTGGACCCTCTTCTCGGCCGGTGCCGTGCTGTCGGCGATCCCGGTGATGCTGCTCTTCGTCTTCCTCCAGCGCTACATCGTCAGTGGACTCACCTCAGGAGCCGTCAAGTAGATGAACCCATCCGCCGCGCCTCATCACGACGGATCCCCGCTCCACGTCTCGACCTCCACCCCCGCACTCGGCGACGCCGTGCGCGTGCGGGTGCGGGTCCCGGCGGACTGGGACCTCGCCGCCGTGCGTACGCGCTCCAACCCCGACCACGAGCCCCGCTGGAGCGACGCCGTGCTCACCGGCACGGTCGACGGCTGGGCGTGGTGGGAGGCGGAGGTCGTCGTCGAGAACCCGCGTCACGGCTACCGCTTCGTCTTCCAGCACGCCGACGGTCGCGTGCACTGGCTCTCGCAGTCGGGGCTGTCGCGCACAGAGACGCTGGATGCCGACGACTTCGCGCTCGTCGCGTCCGACGACGCCCCGCCGTCGTGGATGGCGGATGCCGTGATGTACCAGATCTTCCCCGACCGCTTCGCGCGTTCCGCCGCGGCCGACGACCGCCCGACGCCCGACTGGGCGATCCCGGCATCCTGGGACGACCCCGTCGACCCCGCGCTGCCGGGCCGCTCGCAGCAGTTCTACGGCGGCGACCTCGACGGCGTCATCGAACACCTCGACCACCTCGCCGATCTCGGCGTGACGCTGCTCTATCTGACGCCCGTCTTCCCGGGAGCCTCCAACCACCGCTACGACGCCTCGTCGTTCGCCGTCGTCGATCCGCTGCTCGGGGGAGACGAGGCGCTCGTGCGGCTCGTCGAGGCGGCGCACGCGCGCGGCTTCAAGATCATCGGCGACCTCACGAGCAACCACTCGGGCGACCGGCACGAGTGGTTCCGCGCGGCATGGGGCAACCCGTCGGCGCCCGAGAGCGCGTTCTACTACTTCCTCGACGACAAGAACGTCGAGTACGAGTGCTGGCTCGGCACCCGGTCGCTGCCGAAGTTCGACTGGTCGAGCGACGAGTTGCGCCGCCGGTTCATCGAAGGCGCCGACTCCGTGGTCGCGAAGTGGCTCGAACCCCCGTACTCGCTCGACGGCTGGCGCATCGACGTCGCCAACATGACGGGTCGCCTCGGCACCGTCGACCTCAACGCCGACGTGCGGCAGACCATCCGCCGCACGATGCGGGAGGTGAACCCCGACACCATCCTGCTGGCCGAATCGACCAACGACGCGACGAGCGACCTGCAGGGCGACGGCTGGCACGGCGCGATGACCTACACCGACTTCACCCGCCCGGTGTGGGGCTGGCTCTCCGACGGCACAGGACCGGCGTGGGTCGACGCGCAAGGACAGACCAACGCCGAGCCGTGGTTCTTCGGGCAGCCGATCGGCGGCATCCCGGACTACATGGGCGGCGACGTCGTCGAGGCGTACACGCGGTTCACCGCCGGCATCCCGTGGCGCACCCGGCTGGGCACGATGCATCCGCTCGACACGCACGACACCGCGCGCTTCGCGACGCACGCGAAGCCCGGCTGCGTGCCGGTGGCGGTCGGCCTGTCGATGACGCTGCCCGGCATCCCGGTGGTGTGGGCGGGGGATGAATTCGGCCTCACCGGCGGCGACGGCGAGAACTCGCGCACGCCGCTGCCGTGGTCGCGAATCGACGAGTCGGCGGACACCCGTGCTCTGTACCGCGAGTTGATCGCGCTGCGGCGGGCCCACCCCGTGCTCGCGACCGGGGGGCTGCGCTGGCTGCACGTCTCCGACGAGGCGCTCGCGTTCGTGCGCGAGTCGGAGGAGGGATGCGTCGTCGTGCTCGCGGTGCGCTCCGGCGTCGCCGCGATCCAGCTGCCGGAGGGCGCCGACCTGCTCTACGGCGATCCCGAGGCGACCGGCCCGAAGTTCGTCGCGTGGTCGACCCCCGGCGTGCAGGCTCCGGCGTGGACATCGTGACCCGCGAAGCCGAGTTCGAGCGGCGTTCGGCGGCGCTCGCGGAGGTCGCGCGCACGCGGGGCTTCGCGGGCCTCGTGCTGCTCGGCTCGGCCGCCCCGGCGGCCGCGTCCCGGCGCGACGAGTGGTCGGACCACGACTTCTTCATGCTCGCCCGACCGGGTGACGAGCAGGCCGTGCGCGACGTCGCGTCGTGGCTGCCCGACCCCGAACGGCTCGTGCTCGTCGCGCGCGAGGGCGAGATCGGGTTCGCCGCGGTGTACGACGACGGGCACGTGTTCGAGTTCGCGGCAGCGACGGCCGAGGAACTCGGCGGAGCGCTCGCGACCCAGGATGCCGGCATCCCCGTCGACGACGGAACGGTGGCCGCGCTCATCGCCGCCGCCCAGGAGCGGGTGGTCGCGATGCCCGAGCCCGACGCGGTCAACGAGGCGCGGCTCGTGCTCGTGAAACTGCTCATCGGCGTCGGCCGCTCGCGGCGCGGCGAGTCGCTCGTCGCCGGCCAGTTCGTGCACGCCTGGGCGGTCAACCACTTCACGCGGGCGGTGCGCGCCCGCGTGCCCGTCGCCGGATCGGTACGCGACGCGATCGATCCCGTGCGGCGCTTCGAGCGCGACTACCCCGAGCTGGGAGCGTCGTTGCGCGCGGCGCTCGGAGCGCCGGTCGAGGATGCCGCGCGCGGCCTGTTCACGCTGCTGCGGTCGACGCTCGAGCCGGGGTGGGATGCCTTCCCGAGCCGGGCCGCCGACGTCGTCGCGACCCGGCTCGGTTGGGGCTAGACGCCGAGGATGATGTCCGCGGTCGCGCGCGGCTGCGACAGGAACGGCGAGTGGCTCGTGTCGAGGCGGTGCACGGTCGAGCCGGCGCGCCCCGAGAGTGCCTCCTGCGCGAACACGGGGAAGACCCCGTCGCGTTCGGTGATGACGTAGGTCGACGGCACGGTCTTCCACGCCGCGGCGGTGATCGCCTCCCGGAACGGGCTCGTCGCCTGCGAGCTGAGCCGTGCCGCGTTCGCTCGCGCCACGTCGGCGGGGAGGTCGTTGAAGAACAGCTGCTCGGCCGGCTCCGCCTCCGTGCCCGCCGTGGTGAGGGCGCCGTCGACGACCCACCACGAGGGCGCGACGCCGCCCACCGCGCCGAGCAGCGACTCGCCCGCGTCGAGGGCGAACGCCGCGATGTACACGAGGTGCTCGACGTTGTCGGCCCCGACGACAGCCTGCGTCGTCGGCACCCCGCCGTAGGAGTGAGCGACCACGAGGACCGGGCCGGCCACGGCATCCACCGCCTCGCGCACCGTGCGCACGTCGTCGGCGAGCGTCAGCTCCGCCTTGTTCGGCGCGTGCACCGTCGGCAGGTCGACGGCGTGCACCTCGCGGCCCGCGGCCTCGAGCAGGGCGCGCACCTCGTCCCAGCACCAGGAACCGTGCCAGGCTCCGTGCACGAGCAGGATGGCGGGGTTGTCGGACATGAGCTCCTCCTTGAGGTCGGGTCGGTTCGCGACGAGGATAAGGACCACCCGCAGCCCGGATCACTGACCGAGGGCGAGAATCGATGGCCGACGGCGAAGGCGCCCGCATCCCCCACGCGCGCACGTCCGACGTGCCCCTCGCCGAACGGTTCGAGTACTTCCGCGACGCGATCAGCGAGGTGTACCTCGGCATCCGCACCGAATGGTCGGGCTCGGGAGACTTCGACGCCGAGTTCGACGCCGTCGAGGTGGGCGGCGGGGCGGTGCTCGCACGGATGGCGGCGCCCGGTCACGTCGGACGACGCGGTGACAGCATGGTGCGGCAGCGCCCCGACGAGGCCGTCTACCTGAACCTCGGGGTCGGCGGCGCGCATCGGGTCGACCATCTCGGGCGTACGTGGAACGTCGCGAGCGGGCATCCGTTCCTGCTCGACAGCGAACGCCCGTTCGTCGTCGACTTCGCCGAGCGGTCGCGGTTCCGACTGTTCTCGCTGCGGATCGACAAGGGCGACGGGTTCGCCCCCGACGCGGCGAGCGTGCGGCGCATCGACGAGCGACTCGCCCGCACTGCGGCCGGACGCCAGCTCGCCGCCCAGGCGCGGCTCATGTGCTCCGAGGTCGAAGCCGGGCGGCCCGGCGTCGCCGCCGCGATGAGCGTGCCCGTGCGGGCCCTGCTCGCCGTACTCGCCGGCGACGCGGAGGAGCGTCCGCGGCGTTTCGACGAGTACGCGGCGGTCGCGCGCGGGCGACTCGCCGACCCGGGCTTCGGCCTGCTCGACCTCGCGGAATCGTTCGGCGTCTCCACCCGCACCGTGCAGTCGGTGTTCGCCGCGGCCGGGGAGACCTTCGGCGGCTGGCTGCTCGCCGAGCGGCTCGAGCTCGCCCGCACGCGCCTCGAGTCGTCGGGATGGCGCCGGTTCGGCATCGCCGAGATCGCCCGCGCGAGCGGCTTCCGCGATCCCTCGCACTTCCATCGCACGTACCGTGAGCGGTTCGGCAGCACACCGGGAGAGAGTCGCCCGGCGACGTTCGGCGCCACTCGGGGTGGGTGATAAAGTCTCCTGGTGCCTCGGCTCGCCGAGGCCTGCCCCGATAGCTCAGTGGTAGAGCACTTCCATGGTAAGGAAGGGGTCGTCAGTTCAATCCTGACTCGGGGCTCGGCGCTCTCGCCGGTGCACCAAGCGGCGACGAGAGCAGCCCCTTGGCGGAGTAGCTCAGCTGGTTAGAGCGCACGACTCATAATCGTGAGGTCGCGGGATCGTGCCCCGCCTCCGCTACACAAGCCAGTTCTCGCCACGCTCATCATCGTGAGGTCGCGGGATCGTGCCCCGCCTCCGCTACACAAGCCAGTTCTCGCCACGCTCATCATCGTGAGGTCGCGGGATCGTGCCCCGCCTCCGCTACACAAGCCAGTTCTCGCCCCCTTGTAGGGCTTCACCACCCACCGCCGCAACCCCCTCCCGAGCCGATTTGACACCCGGTCGCCGCGCGCCGGATGATCCGATCATGCACGCGCTCTCGTCTCCGGGGCGGGTGTCGTCATGCCGTCGCGACTGACCCCCTGCGGGCTCCTCGAAGTCGACGCGGCGGGCGTGATCGTCGACGCGAATCCGACCCTCCTGGAGTGGATCGGAGCCGTGCGCGCCGACGTCGTCGGGCAGCAGCTCGAGACGGTGCTCGCCATCCGCCTGCACCTCGTGAAAGACGGCGGCATCCCAGCCGACGCCACGCTGCGCCACCGTTCCGGCGCCGCGCTTCCCGTCGTCGTGGGGAAGCTGCCCTCGAGCGACCCGGACGCACCCGATCGCGTCGTCGTGTTCGACCTGTCGCCCGACTCCGAGTTCGGCCGCGCCTTCCGCGCGGGCGGCAGTCGCACCGAGCGCGGCCTCAAGCGACTGCAGCTCCTCCTCGGTGCGGCGGTCGGGTTCGCCGAGGTGCGCACGGTCGAGCATGCGGCCGAGCTGCTCGTCGACGTCGCCCGTCGCGCGTTCGCGGCGAGCTCGGTGAGCGTCCACCTTCGCGACGGCGCGCACGTCGAACAGGTCGCGGGCGAGAACCCGCTCGCCGCGCACTGGCCTCCGGGCTACAAGCCGACCGGCGTGACGACTCTCGAGTGGAATCAGGTGCTCGTCGTGCCGAACGCGGCGGCGGCGTCGCAGTTCGTGCCCGACGTCCCGATGGACGAGGTCTTCCGTGCCGCGGGGGTGCATGCCGCGGTCGCATCGCCGCTGCGCTACGCGGGCGAGTCGATCGGGTCGGTCATCTGCTACTTCGACCACCCGCGCGACTTCGACGACGAGGCCGTGCCGCTCGCGGAGGCGCTCGCGAATCAGGCGGTGCAGGCGATCGCGCGGGTGCGGCTCGAAGAGACCTTGCGGCGCGCGGCCATGCACGACGAGGTCACGGGACTCC
Organism: Pseudolysinimonas sp.; assembly: GCF_057350545.1. Taxonomy (NCBI): domain Bacteria; kingdom Bacillati; phylum Actinomycetota; class Actinomycetes; order Micrococcales; family Microbacteriaceae; genus Pseudolysinimonas; species Pseudolysinimonas sp. The sequence goes on from NZ_JBMRCP010000013.1 coordinate 28,253, forward strand.
CCGGCCGTCGGCTCGTCGAGGAGGAGGTCGGCCGCACCCTGGTCGCCGGTCCCGGCCGACTCTGCGTCGCCTTCGTCGATCTCGACGGCTTCAAAGGCGTCAACGACCGCCTCGGCCACGCGGCCGGCGACGCGCTGCTCGGCGAGGTCGGCCGGCGGCTCCAGTCGACGGTGCGCGAGCACGACATCATCGGACGGTTCGGCGGTGACGAGTTCATCGCCGTGGCTCAGGTCGAGCACGAGGAGGATGCCGTGGTGCTCGGCGAGCGCATCCGCCGGTCGGTCGCGCAGCCGTACCCCGGCATCCCTCTCGATCTTCCGGTCACCGCGAGCGTCGGTATCGTCTCGGCGGTGGAGCCGGGCGACGCCGGCTTCGTCTTCGACCAGCTCGTGCGGGCCGCCGACCACGCGATGTACGAGGCGAAGACGGCGGGCGGCGATCGCGTGAGCGTCGGACGGTTCTCGCCGTGAGCGTCAGGGTGCGACGAGGCGGGTGAGCTCTTCGCGCGGGACGGGCCGGCCGAGGAGGTAGCCCTGCGCGCGGTCGACGCCGAGGTCGCGGATGCGCTGCAGATGCTGGATCGTCTCGACGCCTTCCGCCACGACGCGGATGCCGACGTCGTGTGCCGCGCCGATGACCCGTTGGAGGAAGGCGGTGGTGGCTGACGACAGGTCGGCGACGAGGGAGCGGTCGATCTTCAGCTCCGTGCCGTGGAGTCGCCGCAGCTGGGTGAGCGACGACTGCCCGACCCCGAAGTCGTCGATGGCGATGCCCACGCCGGCACGACGCAGGCTGTCGAGTCGCTGCACGAGGGCCGGCACGTCCTCGAGCGGCCGCGCTTCGGTGACCTCGATCGTGAGCGCACTGCGACGCAGGTGCACGCCGTCGAGCCGTTCCTCGAGCCAGTCGGTGAAGGCGGGGCCGAGCAGCTGGACCGGTGAGACGTTCACCGAGACGTCGATCGGACGTTCCAGCGTCTCGCACTCGGTGAGCACCGCGAGGCTCTCCTCGGCCATGTAGCGCCCGATCGCATCGATCTCGCCCATCTCCTCGGCGATCGAGATGAACTCGGCGGGCCCGATGAGGCCCCACTCCGGATGCTGCCAGCGGCAGAGCGCCTCCGCGCCGACGATCCCGCCGGTCTCGAGCAGCACCTGAGGCTGGAACCAGGCGACGATCTCCCCCCGTGCGACGGCACCGTCGAGTGCCGCGGAGAGGTCACGCATGTCGCGAGGCTACGGGACACCGCGACCTCAGGTGGGCACTTGACGAGCGAGCCGTCCGTCTGGCCGACGCCGGCCGCACGCTCGAGGCGACGCGACGGTGAGTACTCTCCACTCATCGCGGGAGTGCGCGGGGCTGAGCAGGATGCCGCTATGACCCGACGTCGCCGCCTCGCCCTGTCCGCCCTCGCCCTCTCCACCGCGCTGACCCTCGCCGGATGCACGCCCGAGCTCTGGTTCGTGGGCGGCGGCGGGGCGGGCGACTCGAGCGGGTCCGGCGATGCCACCCCGGGGTCGACCGGCACGGGCGACGACGTCGAGGGATCCGACGCCGACGCGAACGCCTGCCCCGTGGGCGAGTGGTCGCTCGACAACGCGTCGTGGGCTGCGGCGCTGCAAGAGCTCTGGCGAACGGAGCTGCCCGGCACCGAGGTCGCCGTGCACGGAGTTCTCGACCTCGACTGGGGCCCGTCGGGCGGCTACCTGCTGACGGCATCCGACTCGGAGTACGTCGTGACCGGCGTCACCGACGGCGCGGACTTCACGCAGACCGTCACCCACGACGGCACCGAGAGCGGCACGTGGACCGGCGCCGATGCGGAGTACACGCTCGCGGCCACCGACGCGACCGGGATGACCTCGGTCGTCACCCTCGCCTCGGGCGGCGGGGTGTACTCGGTCGATCAGTCGGAGGTCGCGTCCGACCCGTGGTCGGGCACGATGACCGTCGCGTGCACCCCCGGGGGGATGACGACGACGGTGACCGAGGCCTCGGGCTCGCTCACCGTCGCCTGGGTGCGGCGCTGACTCAGTGCGGCCCGGACGAGTAGTTGAGCACGACCCCGTCTTCGTCGCCCGAGACCCAGCCGACCGTGACCATCCATCCGTCCCGGTCGAGCACATGGGCGACGAGCTCGCCCATGTCTGAGGTCGTCGTCGTGGTGAAGCCGACGGCCTCGAGGTCGGCCACGAGGCGCTCGCCCACCGACGGGTCGTCGATGCGGTAGGTGAGCACCTGGGTGCCCTCGCTGCTGATCGACGAGACGAGGTCGCCCGCGGGGAGCGGCAACTCGGCGGGCCAGTCGGCCGGGAGCGATGCGTCGCCGAAGTCGACCTCACCGCCGGTCTCCTGCTCGATCGCCTCCTCCAGACCGCCCGGCCCGAGACCCCCGGGAAGCGGTGAGGCGCAGCCGGACAGGAGTACGAGACCCAGCAGGGTGGAGGGCACAAGGATCGTGAGAGTTCGCATGGGGCGAGCGTGCCGCACCGCGGTCCCACGCGCGATGAGTGAAGAGCACTCATGCCCACTACTGTGGGGGCACTGTCCGTGGGTGCGGCCCGACGGGCACGACCGAGGGGGCGCAGACGTGCGGAGCGGATCGGACGCGTGGCCGATCGTCACCCGCGACGCCGCGGAAGACGAGGTCGTCGCGGCGGTCCGTGCCCGTCCGGCGCGGCTGCGGCTGATCGAAGGCGCAGCCGGCGTCGGCAAGTCGGCGCTCGCCGCCGCCGTGGTCGGGCGTTCGGGACGGGATGTCGTCGCCGTCGTCGGGTACCCCGACCGGTCGGCGATCCCGCTCGGCGCCTTCGACGACGTTCTTCGCGAACTGGGGGACGTCGACGGCGAGGCGGCCGTCGCCGCGGTCGTGGCCTCCCTCGGGCGAGCGCCGTCGAAGCGGCTGCTGCTCGTCGACGACGCCCCTCGCCTCGACGACGCCTCCGCCGAGGTCGTGCGCCGACTGGTCGGGGGTCTCGGCATCCCCGTCGTCGCGACGGCGCGTCTCGGTGAGCCGCTCCCGCCCCCGCTCCGACGGCTCGACGCGGAGGGACTCGTCGAGCGCCACCGGCTCGAAGGGCTCACGGTCGGCGAGGTGGCCGACATCCTCGAGACCTTCTTCCGCGTGCCGGCCGGCGACGCCGACGTGCACCGGCTCATGTGGGAGACGGATGGGAACCCGCTCCACGTGCGGGTTCTCGTCGAGTCGGCGGTCGAGGCCGGCCAGGTGCTGCACCGCGGCGCGTCGGTGGAATTCCGGCGCGACGACCCGCCGACCGGTCTCGGGGCCGTGATCACCGCGCGCGTCACCGCGTTGACCGCCGACCAGCATCGCCTGCTGCGGCTCATCGCGCTCACGCAGCCGGTCGCGGTGCCCCTCATCACGGTCTCCCCGGAGCGTGAGGAGGCGCTCGCCGTGCTCCGCCAGCGGGGGCTCGTCGCCCCGGCGGGCCCGCGCCGCGTGTCGGTCGCCCACCCGCTGATCGCCGAGTCGCTCGAGGATGACGGAGACGTCGAGGAAGCGATTCGCCTCCTGCGGGCGAGCGGCGAGCCTTCGCGTCGCTTCGCCGCGGTGGAGCTCGAGCGGCGCTCGGCGCGGTCATCGGCGGCGACCGAGCTCGTGTGGGCGGCCGCCTACGCCTCGGCGCGCGGAGATCACCGCACGGCGGCCGATCTGGCCGACACCGCGGCCGCCCAGCCCGCGCGCCGCGCCGAGGTGTTCGCCGCCGTTCTCGCGGCCGCCGGCTACCACTCCCTCGCGCGTTCCCTCGACGACGCCGATCGGCTGTTCGAGCAGGCCGCCGGCCTCGCGACCGATCCGGGTGAGCGCGCGGCCCTCGCGAGTTCTCTCGGCGAGCATCTCGCGGCGCGGCGCCGTGACCCCGATGCCGCCGTGGCGCAGGGTGAGCTCGCCCGCGCGACGCTCACCGAGCGTGAGGCGGTCGCCCTCGACGCCGACCTCTGGCGTTGGCGGGTGCTCGCGGGGCTCGGCGGTGGGGGATCCGGCCCGGCGGTGGAGGCTGAGGTGCGCGACGCGATCGCCGCGGTCGTCGCAGCCTCGATGCGCGGCGAGCCGGCCGCAGCGCTCGCCGCCGCGACACCGCTCGAGTTGCCTCGCGCCCTCCTCGGAGAGCTCCGCTCGACCGCGGCGATCGCGTCGGGCCTCCAGCGGATCGTGGAGCTGCGCTCGCTCGGACGGGCCGACGCCGCCGCGGAGTACCTCGAGTCGGCGCGTGCGCAGGCCGACGAGGCGCTCGGCTTCTTCACGGTGATGCTCGCCGGTCAGCGCGCTCAAGAGGGCCGACTCTCCGACGCCCTCCGCCTCGCAGAGCTCGCGGTGGAGCAGCTCCGTCGCTCCGACGACGGCGAGCTGCTCGCGCTCGCTCTCGCGCTGCGCGCGACGGTCAACGCCCAGAGCGGCGAGCATGCGACCGCGCGTGCACAACTGCAGGAGTTGAGCGAGGTCACGGTGTCCGGGGCCGCGGTGCTGCAACGGGCGGAGTGCGAGGCCTTCCTGCTCGCGGCCGACGGCGACCTGAGCGGCGCAGCGAGGATCATCGCCGCCGTCGTCGCCGATGCCATCTCGTCGGGCTACCGGTTCCTCGGCGCGCTGACACTCGCGAACGCCCTCCGTTTCGGCGAGGTCGCGCGCACGGCCGAACTCGCGCAGCAGCTCTGCGCGGGGATGTCGGAGCACGTCGAGCCGTGCGTCGCGCTGCGCGATCTCGCCGTCGCTCTCGATCGGGGCAAGCCCGAGCTCGTCGGCGCTGCCGCCCGGCGGCTCGCCCGCGCCGGACTCGCGCCCGCGGCGATCGACGGCATCTCGATCGCCCTCGGGATGCCCGTCGGCGAGGAGCATCGCCGTCGCCTGCAGTCGCTCGCGACCGCTCTGGCCGCCGAAGTGGATGCCCCGCTCCTCCAGCGTCGCGAGCTGCCGTCGCTCACGCCGCGCGAGCTCGAGGTCGCGCGGGTCGCCGCGCAGCGCCTGCGCGCCCGAGAGATCGGAGAGCACCTCGGCGTCTCGGCCCGCACCGTCGAGAACCAGCTGTACTCGATCTACCGCAAGCTCGGCGTGGGGTCGCGCGACGAGCTGCGGGATGCTCTCGCCGAGGCGGGGCTGCTCGCGACGGGCGAGGCGGGTACGCGCGAGGCGCACGGCGTCGCCTGAGCGGGGCCGCGGCTCACCGGCCGAAGCGGCGCCAGCTCGCGTGCTCGAGGGCGAGCCGCCGCAGCGCGGCGATCGCGACCTCGTAGGAGATCGTGCCGATGACACTCGCCTCCATCGCGGCGGCGCGGTCGTCGGCCGGAACCCCCGAGAGCTCGGCGATCGCCTCGGCCGTGATCCGCGGCATCCGCTCGTCGAACGCGGCGAGATCGAAGTCCCACCCGCCGGAGCGCACGGCGACGAGTGCGTCGGCGAGCATCCCGCGCACCTGGGCGTCCGGCCGCACCTGCAGGCGGTGGCGGCGGACGAAGGCGTCGACGTCGGCGAGCGCCCGTTCGTAGGCGGCACCCGATCGCGTGCGTGGTGGGACCATGGCGTCCTGGGCGATGCCGAACGCGTCGTGCAGCCCGACGGTCTCGTCGCCGACCGCGGCGAGCACACGCTTGATGTCGCTCAGCTGGAGGTTGCCGAGCTCGAGCAGCGCGCGCACGAGGCGGGCGCGCCGTACGTGCCCCTCGTCGTAGTCGGCCTGGTTGACGGCCGTCGCTGCTCCGGGGTGCAGCAGCCCTTCGCGCAGGTAGTACTTGAGCGTCGCGACGGGCAGTTCCGTCGCGACGCTGAGCGCCGCGATCCGCATCCATCCCCCTCTTGACCTTCTTGATAGATAGTGGCACTCTCCATTACGGAGAGTCAAACTATCTATTTCGAGGAGTGCTGCATGAAGGTCCATCCGGGTCGCTACACCGCCCGCATCGACGGCGACTTCGTCGTCTTCGTCATCGGGATGCGCATCAACAAGCTGTGGAAGCTGCACAAGTGGGTGCCGGTCGCGGCCGCGATGGGGCCCATGCTGCGCGAACTCTTCACCCACCCCGAGAAGGGTCTGCTCGCGCTGCAATCCGGCTGGTCGGGGCGCACCTTCACGCTCGTCCAGCACTGGCGCAGCTTCGACCACCTCGAGCGATTCGCCCGGGACCGCGACGACCCGCACCTCGAGACGTGGCGTGCGTTCAACCGCAAGGTCGGCACGAGCGGCGACGTCGGAGTGTTCCACGAGACCTACCGCGTCGCGGCCGGCGCCTACGAGGCGGTCTACAGCAACATGCCCGTGCAGGGCCTCGCCGTCGCCGGGGAGCACGTGCCGGTCGCGCAGCGCGGTGACACCGCACGCGAGCGCATCACCTCGGGCTGACGGCGGCCCGCGCTGGCCGCGCGATAATCGGGGGATGCCTCTCCACGCCGACACGGTCGTCGACTACCCCGCGGGTGCGACCACGTCGACGGGCACGGTCGTCGCCACCCTCCCCGTCGAAGGCGGCCTGGGTGTCGTGCTCGACCGCACCGCCTTCCACGCCGTCGACGCCGGGTGGCCCGACCAGCCCGCCGACCGCGGGACACTCGAGGCGGGGGGTGTCGCGTATCCCGTGCTCGACGCGATCGTCGGCGCGACCGACGGGGGCGACCTCGTCGTGGGCCGCGACATCCCGGTGCGCACGGGCGCCGACGGGTGGAACTTCGTCGTGGTGCACGTCGTGGCGCCGGAGGCGACGGTGTCGGTCGGCGACGACGCGACGGTGACCGTCGACGAGGGTTACCGGGACGTGCTCTCAGCGGGCCACACCGGATGTCACCTCGCGTCGCTCGCGCTCGACCGGGCGCTCGCCGACGCGTGGACGAAGGAGGTGCCGACGGACGCGCTCGGCCACCCCGGGTTCGACGCGCTGGCCTGCCAGTCGTCGCTCATCCACGAGAACGGCTCGGTCGACGTCTACCGCGTCGGCAAGTCGCTGCGACGCCGCGGCTTCGATCCCGCTGCGCTCGACGACGTGGATGCCGTGGCGGGTCGCGCGAACGACGCGCTCGCCGCATGGGTCGCGACGGGAGCCGACATCCGCATCGATCGCGACGGCGACGCGCTCGGCGACCGGCGGCGCTGGGTCTGCGCCCTCCCCGACGGCGACGCCGTGATCCCGTGCGGCGGCACGCACCTGAGCTCGCTGGCCGAGGCCGCCGCCGTGAGGGTCGGGTTGGAGCGCCGTGAGGTCGAGGGCGGGCTCGAGCTCATCATGACGACGACGGTGCAGCGTCCGTGAAGACCGACCTCAAGAAGCTCGACTCCTACGCGGCGAAGGCGGGAGCCTTCCGCATCCTGACCGTTCCGCCGCGGCAGTACCTCGCGATCGACGGGCACGGCGACCCGAACACCGACGTCTACCGACGCGCGATCGAGGCGATCTACCCGGTCGCCTATCGCGTCAAGTTCGCGAGCAAGGCCGCGGGTCGCGACTACGTCGTCATGCCGCTCGAGGCGCTCTGGTCGGCCGACGACCCCGCGTCCTTCACCACCCGCCGCGACAAGTCGACGTGGCACTGGACGCTGCTGAACCTCGTACCCGACTGGATCACCCCCGACGACGTCGCGGCCGCGGGAGACGGCGTGCGGCTCGAGACGCTCGACGAGGGTCTGTGCGTGCAGACCCTCCACGTCGGCTCGTACGACGACGAGGGCCCCGTGCTTGCGCGGATGCACGACGAGTTCATCCCGGCGGAGGGCCTCGTCATGACAGACCGTCATCACGAGATCTACCTGAGCGACGCCCGCAAGGTGGCGCCCGAGAGGCTGCGCACGATCCTGCGCCAACCGGTGGCCCGCGCGTAGAACGCCTCAGGCGACGTAGACCTTCCGCAGGGTCTCGTGCACGACCCACGTCGTACGCATCCCCTCCGTCAGCCGCACGACGGCGCCAGGCGCGAGTTCGATCGACGGTAGTCCCTCGAACAGCACGGTCGCGCGCCCCGAGATGACGATGAAGACCTCGTCGGCCTCGGTGTCGGTCGCTGTGCCCGGCGTCATCTCCCAGACGCCGATCTCGACGTCACCGGTGTCGTCGAGCACGACCGAGCCCGCCGACGGGCTCCCCTCGACGACCTCGTCGGCGGGCAGCGGCGACAGCCGCACGTCCAGGCCGACCGCCGCGACGAGAACGCCCGGGTCGAGCGCGACCTGCCCTGAGTAGGCGGCATCGCCGTCGTGTCGAAGGGTCACGAGTCGAATCCGAGGCCGAGGGCGTCGAGGGTCTTCAGAAGCATGTCGCGCTTCCCTTCGCGGTGATCAGCCCGGTCGAGAGACCGGCGCGTGAGGTTGATGCCGACGGAGGCCGCCGGCTCGGGTGGGAACGGCAGCGGGCGCTCGCGCACCATCCGCAGGCGTGTGAGCTCCGTGTCGAGCCCGCCGAGCTTGTCGAGCATGACGTCGGCCGCGAACCGGGTGGCGGCGACGCCGAGCCCCGTGAAGCCCGCGGCATAGGCGACGCGACCGCCGCGGGCGGTGCCGAAGAAGGCGCAGAACCGCGTGCTCGTGTCGATGACGCCCGCCCAACGGTGGGTGAAGCGGATGCCCTCGAGCTGCGGGAACGTCGTGAGCAGGTGGCTCGCGAGTCGCTCGTACGACGCCGCGCGCTCCTCGTACTCCGGCCGGATGCGGCCGCCCGTGTAGTACACCGCGTCGTAGCCGCCGTAGAGGATGCGGTCGTCGGCCGTGAGCCGCGAGTAGTGGAACTGGTTCGCGAGATCTGCGAGGCCCTGCCGGTTGCTCCAGCCGATCGAGGAGCGCTGGGATGCCGTCAGCGGCTCCGTCATGAGCACGTAGTCGTAGACCGGCACGGTCATCAGCCGATTGCGCTTCAGGAGCGACGGGAACACGTTGGTCGCGAGCGCGACCCGTGCCGCGCGCACCCGGCCACCGTCCGTGTGCAGCACCACGACATCCCGACTCGTGTCGAGCCGGCGCACCCGGGTGCGCTCGAAGACCTCCACGCCGAGCTCGCGGGCGACGCGGGCGAGCTCGGCGGCGAGCTTGCCGGGGTGCACGAGCGCAGTGCCGCGCTTGTCCCAGCGCCCGGCGAGGAAGGTCGGAGAGTCGATCTCGGCCCGCACCGACGCGGCGTCGAGGTGCACGTCGTCGTGGGTCGACGAGCCCTCGAGCCACGGCAGCTGGTGGGGCTCGACCGCGACGCTCAGGGTGCCCGTGCGCTCGAAGTCGACGTGCATCCCGTAGCGGGCGATGGTGTCGCCGATGGCGTCGAGGTTCGCGTGGCCGAGTTCGTCGAGTCGCGCGAGCTCCTCCGGCCAGCGGCGCTCGCCGTTCGACTCGCCGTGCGTGAGGCTCGCCTCGACGAAGCCGCCGTTGCGGCCCGACGCCGCCCAGCCGATCGTCGAGGCCTCGAGCAGCACGACCCGACTCGCCGGATCGCGCTCCTTCGCGCGGATCGCCGTCCACAGCCCGGTGTAGCCGCCGCCGACGATCGCGAGATCGGCGTCGAGGTCGGCAGGCAGAGCGGGCGCGCGCTCGCCCGGGGCGTCCTCGAGCCAGAACACCGCCCGCCGGGAGTCGCGGAGAGCCTCGGCGACGAGGCGCCGGTCGGGAGCCGACCGCTCGAACACGGTGTCGTGCATGCTCTCATCGTGGCCGACCTCGCGGTCGCGGCGCCAGCAGACCGGACGTCAGTCGCCCGCGCCGTGCTCCTCGACGAGCGCCGCGAGGTCGCCCGCGAGGAGCGTGAGGGCGATCGCCCGGTCGTCGGCGTCGAGGTGCACGCGCGGAGAGGGCGTGTGCCGAGCGTTGGTGATCTCGTCGAGCGCGGCGCGGCGGGCCTCGGCGATGAGCGCCTCGACGGCATCTTGATCGGTCGCGATCTCACGCAGTCGCGTGGCGATCTTGCGCAGCACGCGGATGCGACGCCGTAGCACGGGGGCGTCGGTTGCGCGGAAGTCGCCGGGATGCTGCGGGCGACCGCGCTTGCGGCGGGTCGCGTCACGCACCTGCTCGAGCCTCGCGGCATCCGCCTCGTTCTGCGCGGCGATGACCTCGAACTCGCGCGCGACGGTCGCGAGCCACCACGACGGCTCGTAGTCGACGCGACCCCGCAGGGCGCGCACGATGAGCAGGTTCTTCACGACGATGCGCACGGCCGCGGTGGCGAGCGAGACGGCGTCGGCGACGATGTCCTTCTTGCGCGTCCGATCGGAGAACAGCCCGCCACCGGGCACGGTCAGCGCCCGGCCCCGGTGGCGATCTCGTCCATGCGGGCACCTTATCCTCCGCGCGGCGGGGTCGGCTTAGGATCGGGCCATGAGCGCACAGGGAACGCCCGCGGCCCCGGCCGGCTGGTACACCGACCCGCAGAACCCCGCGCAGGGCCGCTACTGGGACGGCGGCGCCTGGACGGAGCTGCGTCACACCCCGGGGCAGCCCTACCCGGCGCCGCCGCCGCTCAAGGCCCCGCCCGGCACCGACTGGAACACGATCTGGATCTGGCTCATCATCGCCCTGCCGGTGCTGCCCATGCTCCTGCTGCTGTTCGTGCCGTGGGGCTCGATGTTCGACTTCGACCCGACGGCGAACGATCCCCGCGGTGCGATGTCGGCGACGTTCGGCCTCTTCCTCTCGCCGTTCTACTGGGCTTCGCTCGTGCTCGGGTACGTCGTCTACGGCCTGAGCGTGTTCTTCGCGTATCGCGACATGAAACAGCTCGCCGCCCGCGGCGTGCCGAAGCCTTTCCACTGGGCGTTCGCGTTCATCGGTGGCGTCGTCTACACGATCGGCCGGTCCGTCGTCGTGAAGCGCCGCACCGGCCGGGGGCACGCCCCGCTGTGGGCCGAGATCGCGGTCTTCCTCCTCATCACGGCACTCGTCGTGTGGATCGAGGTCGTGATCTTCAGCTCGATGGCCGACATGTTCAGCACCATCCCCGGCTACTACCGGTAGCCGCGGACTCGGATCGCGCGGGTCATCGCGTTCCTCGTGCGCGGCCGGGCCGGCTAGGTGCGGGTGGCTTCGCGCAACTTCGCGCGGGCGCCGTGCTCGACCAGCCGGGGGATGTAGTCGCGGATGGGGTTGCCGTCGAGCTGCGCGACCTGCTCGGCGACGATGATCTCGATCTCCTGTGTGGAGAACGCGGGGAACCTCTCCTCGAGCTTCTCGACCACTTGCGCGAGCTGGGTCTTCTCGTCGGGACCGTTCATGGGGTAACAGTGGCCGCATCCACCTGGAAACGGGCCTTGAATCCGGCCACGGATGTCGGTGGCCCCGGGTAGCTTGGAAAAATACCGCGACACGCCGAAACCACTACATGTAGGGGAATGACATCCGTGTGATTCCGGTTATATAGTGAGGATTCACGCGCCGGCCACCGGCTGCGCGGGGGATGGCACAGACTTTGAGGAGGACCCCATGAACGACGTCGACACCGTGGGCGGCTACTCGGTTCCGGTCGATCCGATGGACGACCTGCAGTGCGAGAGCTGCCAGTAACCGGTACAACACCTTCGACGCCTCGGCAGACTTGAGTCGCCGGGGCGTCGATCATTTAAGCCCTCGATAGGCTGAACCCGTGTCGGTGAACCCTGCGATCCAAGGTCGGACCTATCCGCCGACCGCCCCCTATCTGGTCGGCCGCGAGAAGGTGCGCGAGTTCGCCCGCGCCGTCTTCGCCACCCACGCGACGCATCTCGACCCCGAGGCCGCGCGGGCGGCGGGACACGCGGATGTCATCGCCCCGACGACGTTCCCGATCGTCGTGACGGCGGCGACTCTCGAGCAGCTCCTCGGCGACGAGGAGGCGGGCGTCGACTTCACGCGCGTCGTGCTCGGCGACCAGCGCTTCACCTACTCGCGACCGATCGTCGCGGGCGACGAGCTCGTCGCGACGATGACGATCACGAGCGTCAAGTCGATCGGCGGC
>NZ_JBMRCP010000087.1:0-2913 GCF_057350545.1 Pseudolysinimonas sp.
CAGGCCCGGCCAGAGCAGAGGCAGGGTCACCCGGAAGAACGCCCCGAAGCGCGAGCAACCGTCGACCATCGCGGCCTCCTCGAGCTCGACCGGGATGCCGGCGACGAAACCACGGAGGGTCCAGATGGTGAACGGCAGCACGACCGCGAGGTAGACGAGCGTGAGCCCGATGATCGAGTTGAGCAGCTGCCAGCCGTCGAGCACGCGGAAGATCGACACGATCATCGCCTCGGCGGGGATCATCTGCGCGACGAGCAGTGCGACGATGAGCGCCTTCTTCGAGCGGAAGCGGAAGCGCGAGAGCGCGAGCGCCGCGAAGAACGCGAACACGGCCGCGAGCACGACGGTGCTGAGCGTCACGATGAGCGACGTCGTCAGGGCGGGCAGGAACTCGATCGTGCCCGAGGGCTGGGTGATGACGCGCCAGAAGTTGTCGAGCGTGAACTGGTCGGGGAAGAAGTGCGGGGTCTGCTCGCGGATCGCGCGGTTCGGCAGGAGTGCCGAGTTGACCATCCAGTAGACGGGGAAGGCGGACGCGACGAAGACGACGACGGCGACCACATTGAGCAGCCCGCGCACGACGGCCGAGCGCGGTCGACCCGGGGCGAGTTCTCGACGGGCAGAGCCGCGGCTCATGACTCCTCCTGCTTCAGGAGCGAACGGATGTAGTAGCCCGAGAGACCGAGCATGAGGATCACGAGCAGCACCGAGATGGCGCCGCCGGCGCCGAGGTCGCCGGCGCCGATCGAGACCTTGAAGATGTAGACGCCGATCGTGTTGGTCTCGGCCGCGATGCCGCCGACGGTCTGCAGCGCGTAGATCTGCGAGAAGACGCGCATGTCCCAGATGATCTGCAGGATCAACAGGATCACGAGCACTCCGCGGAGGTAGGGGATCACGATGAGGCGGAAGCGCTGCCACCCGGTGGCGCCGTCGATCTCGGCGGCCTCGAGCACCTCCTGCGGCACCTGCGTGAGGCCCGCGAAGACCGTGAAGGCGACGAACGGGATGGCCTGCCACGTGACGATGATCGTCGCGACGAAGAAGAACGAGACCGGGTTGATGAGCCAGGAGTGGCCGACGAAGTCGACGCCGGTGATCTGGGTGATGAGGTAGTTGACGACGCCGCGATCGGTGTCGAACATCCAGCCCCAGACGACGCTCGCCGTGACGGGCGGCATCGCCCAGGCGAGCAGGAGGCCGACCGAGACGAGCAGCTTGAAGCCCTTGCCGAGCTTCGTCATGAGCACGCCGATCGCGATGCCGAGCAGCATCGTCAGCACGACGTTGACGAGGCAGAACGCGACGCTGCGTCCGAGCACCTGCCAGAACTCGGCATCCGTCAGCACGTCGATGTAGTTCTGCAGCCCCACGAACTCCGGAGCCGCGCCGAAGATCTGCGCGCGCCCGAACTCGAGGAACGAGGTGACGATGAGCTGGACGAGGGGCCAGGCGGTGAGGGCGAGCAGCACCACCCCCGCCGGGATCAGCAGGTAGAGGGGGGTGAGATCGCGCCGGCGTCGCGTGCGGACGTCGGTCGTGCTCATGATGAGCCCTTTCGGATAGGTTCTGTCACGTGCCCCGGAACCTTCCTAGGGCGACGGGCGCCGGTGGCGCGGCACGGTCGAATCGTGCCGCGCCACCGTACTTCTAGCCGTTCAGGATGTCCTCGATGTCGAGGTCCAGCTGGGTGGCGAGGGCTTCGATGTCACCGCCCGTGGCGATCTTGACGAAGAAGTCCTGGAGGAGACGCGCCGCCTCGACGTCGGCCCACTTCGGGCTCGCCGGGGTGAGCTTCGCGTTGGCCGCGGCCTCCGCGATGATCGCCGCGATCTCCGGGTTGGCCGCGGCGACCTGGTCGCCGAGCGAGGTCTTCGCCGGGACGAGGCCGTTGGCCGCGAGGATCGACTGGTACTCGTCGCTGAAGATGATCTTCATCGCGTTCTCGGCGAGCGTCGGGTTGGCCGACTTCGCCGAGATGGCGATGTTGGAGCCACCGGCGAACACCTGCGCCGCGCCGCCGTCCTTGCCCGGGAGGGCGAAGTAGCCGAGCGTGTCGGTCACCGCGGTCGGCGCCTGGTCGGCGTCGGCGATGATCGACCAGTAGGCCCAGCTCGGAGCCGACAGGGTCGCGCCCTGCGCCTCACGGAACGGCACCCAGACATCCGTCTCGTCGCCGTCCTTCGGGGCGGTGGAGGACGCCATCACCTCGGCGACCTGCTCGAGACCGGCGAGCGACTCGGGGCTCGAGAACTGCGCGTCCCACGCGCCATCCTCGAAGACCGCGATCTCGCCGCCGTTCTCCCAGATGAAGGGGAGAGCGTTGTACCAGTCCTGGCCGGGCCAGTAGACGCCCGAGACGCCCGGAAGGGCCTCGGCGAGGGTGCCCGCGTTCGCGACGTAGTCGTCGAGCGTCTCCGGCACCGAGACGCCGGCCTGCTCGTACTGCGCCGTGTTGTAGAACACGACGCGAGCGCCCGAGTAGTACGGCGCGGCGAAGAGCGTGCCCTCGAAGGTGCCCGCCTCCACGAAGCCGGGGAGCAGGTCGTCACCACCGAGGTCTTCGTAGATGCCGCTCAGGTCGCGGAACGCGCCGACCGAGGTGAAGGCCGGGGCCTGCGTGTTGCCGACCTCGACGATGTCGGGGCTGTCGCTCGACGAGAGCGCCGTGGTGAGCGTGTCGACGAGACCCGTCCACTGCTGCTCCTCGATGACGAGGGTGGAGCCGGGGTTCTCCTCCTCGAACGTCTCGATCAGGTAGTGGCGGGCATCCTGCGGGGTGTCCGCGCCGACGAGCCAGACGCGGATCTCGCCGGACTCGGGCTCGGCGGGCGTACCCGCGCAGCCGGCGAGGACGATCGCACCGGCGGCCAGCGCCGCGGTGAGAGCGAGTTTCCTCATTTTCGTTGTTCC
>NZ_JBMRCP010000088.1:0-7096 GCF_057350545.1 Pseudolysinimonas sp.
GCTCGTCGTGAAGCGCACCGGTGGCGACGTCGAGTGGAACGAGCGCGACGTGTGGTGGCACGAGACGGTGGATGCCGCGAGCCCGGAGCATGAGGCGGAGGCGTTCGACGCCGAGAACCCGCTCTTCATCCTCTACACCTCCGGCACCACCGGGAAGCCGAAGGGCATCCTGCACACCTCCGGCGGCTACCTCACGCAGGCGGCGTACACGCACGAGAACGTCTTCGACCTGCACCCCGAGTCGGATGTCTACTGGTGCTCCGCCGACGTCGGCTGGATCACCGGCCACACCTACGTCGTCTACGGCCCGCTCGCCAACGGCGCGACCTCCGTCATGTACGAGGGCACGCCCGACACCCCGCACCCGGGTCGCTGGTGGGAGCTCATCGAGAAGTACAAGGTCTCGATCTTCTACACGGCGCCCACCGCCATCCGCTCGTTCATGAAGCTGGGACGCGAGATCCCGGGCCGATTCGACCTCTCGAGCATCCGCGTGCTCGGCTCGGTCGGCGAGCCCATCAACCCCGAGGCGTGGATCTGGTACCGCGACGTCATCGGCGGCGGCAGCGCCCCCATCGTCGACACGTGGTGGCAGACCGAGACCGGCGCGATCATGGTGAGCGCGCTGCCGGGCATCACCGCGCTCAAGCCCGGCTCCGCGCAGGTGCCGGTGCCCGGCATCCGCGTCGACGTCGTCGACGACGACGGAGGCGTGGTCGACAAGGGCCAGGGCGGTCTGCTCGTCATCACCGAGCCGTGGCCGTCGATGCTGCGCGGCATCTGGGGCGACATGGACCGCTACCGGGAGACCTACTGGGAGAAGTTCGGCGACAAGTACTTCGCCGGCGACGGCGCGCGGCTCGACGACGACGGCGACCTCTGGCTGCTCGGCCGCGTCGACGACGTCATGAACGTGTCCGGCCACCGGCTCTCCACGGCCGAGATCGAGTCGGCGCTCGTCGGGCACGAGGCCGTCGCCGAGGCGGCCGTCGTCGGAGCGACCGACGAAACGACGGGGCAGGCGGTCGTGGCGTTCGTGATCCTCAAGCAGCGCTTCGCCGACCTCGAGGATGCCCCCAGCGTCTTGCGCGCGCACGTCGCGTCGGCGATCGGTGCGATCGCACGGCCACGAGAACTGCACCTCGTGAGCGAACTGCCGAAGACCCGCTCGGGCAAGATCATGCGCCGCCTCCTGCGCGACGTCGCCGAAGGCCGCGAGGTCGGCGACACGACGACCCTCGCCGACACCTCCGTGATGCAGACGATCGCCGAGCGCTACCTCGCCGACGGCAAGTCGGAGGACTGAGCGGGTCGGCGCGGTCGGAGGGGGCGGTGTTCGACCGCTGAGGCAAGAGCGGGGACCCCTACCCCGATTGCCTCATCGATCGATCACCGCCCCCTCCTCTGCTCCCCGTCAGTGGGGGAAAAGAGGCGAGGTGCTGACGATCAGGCGAACTCGGCGATGACTTCCACCTCGACCGGGGAGTCGAGGGGGAGGACGGGGACTCCGACGGCGCTGCGGGCGTGACGGCCGGCGTCGCCGAAGACCTCGCCGAGGAACTCCGACGCGCCGTTCGCGACGCCCGGCTGGCCGGTGAAGTCGGGGGTGCTCGCGACGAAGACGACGACCTTGACGATGCGCGTCACGCGGTCGAGCGAGCCGATCGCCTGGTCGATCGCCGCGAGGGCGTTGAGCGCGGCGCGACGGGCATATGCGTTGCCGTCTTCCGGACTCACGGCATCCCCGAGCTTTCCCGTGGCCGGGAGGGCGCCGTCGACGAACGGCAGTTGGCCCGAGGTGTAGACGAGATTGCCTGTGACGACGGCCGGGACGTAGGCGGCGACGGGCTTCTCGACGGCGGGAAGTTCGACGCCGAGTTCGGCGAGGCGGGCGGCGATGGCGCTCATTCGGCGGCCTCCAGGGGGCGCTTGAGGTAGGCGACGAGGCCGCCTTCGGGTCCGGTGACGATCTGCACGAGTTCCCAGCCCTGCGAACCCCACGTATTGAGGATCGCCGTGGTGTTGTGAATCAGGAGGGGCGTCGTGACGTATTCCCAGGTGGCCATTGCAAGGCATCCATTCAGGTTCGGAGCGCGACCTGTCGCGTACCCTTTAGCCTATGCCCGCCCAGAAATCATCAGGGACGAGTCTGTTCACGGCCATCGCCGGAACCCTCGGATTCTCTGCCGCAGCCGGGGTGCTCGTCACCGTCATGGTCGCCCCCGCCCTCGCCGTCACCGGCATCACGGCCAACAACACCGTCGGGATCTTCAACTCGCTCCCCGAGTACATCCAGCTCGACTCGGGTGCCCAGCAGAACACGATCGCGGTCGTCAACCCGGACGACCCGGGAACGTACATCGACGTCGCGACGATCTACAAGCAGAATCGTGAAGAGGTTCCGCTCGACCAGATCAGCGACTACCTCGAGTGCGCGGCGGTCGCCGGCGAAGACCGTCGCTTCTACGAGCACGGTGGAGTCGACATGCCGTCGCTCATCCGCGCGGCGGTCGGCCAGGTCACCGGCGACGACGGCGCGGGCGGCGCCTCGACGCTGACGATGCAGACGGTGCGCAACATCCTCCAGCAGGACGCGCTCAACGACGACAGCCTCTCCGAGCAGGCACGCAAGGATGCGATCGCCGCCGCGCTCGACCCGACGCTCGACCGCAAGATCAAGGAGATGAAGCTCGCGATCGGGCTCGAGAAGGCCTACACGAAGGACGAGATCCTCGCCGGCTACCTCAACATCGCCGGCTTCGGCGGCAACACCTATGGCGTTCAGGCCGCGGCGTACCAGTACTTCGGCGTCACCGCCGCCGACGTGACGATCGCTCAGGCCGCGAGCCTCATCGCGATCGTGCAGTACCCCAACCTGCGTGATCTGAGCGACCCCGAGCATTTCCCGGCCAACCAGGAGCGTCGCGACGTCATCCTCGGCTGGATGGCGAGCGAGGGCTGCATCACCAAGGCCGAGCGCGATGAGGCGATCGCCATTCCGGTCGATGAGGAGTTCGTCGACCCGCACCCGGCGAGCGTCGGGTGCCGCAGCGCCAACCCCAGCATTTACGGGTTCGTCTGCGACTACGCCCTCAACGTCGTCCCCGAGCTGAGCGCTCTCGGCGCGGATGCCGCCGAGCGCAAGGCGGAATGGGATCAGGGCGGCTACCGCCTCGTACTCACGATCGACCCGCGGCTCCAGCAGCCCGCGTACGACAACGTCAATGCGTGGGCACCCGCCAATGAGACCCGCTTCGAGCTGGGTGCCGCCGCCGTCTCGGTCGAGGTGGGCTCGGGGCGCATCCTCGCCATGGCGCAGAACAAGAACTTCGACGACGCGGAGACGCCCGACGACCCGCTGACTGAGACCGCCGTCAACTTCGCGGCCGACAAGGCGCACGGCGGTGGTGTCGGTTTCCAGCCCGGCTCGACCTACAAGCCCTACGTCCTGCTGGCCTTCCTCGACTCCGGGCGCGGCGTCGGCGAGTCCTTCAACGCCGGCATCCGAGAGGTCAACCAGGCGGAGTTCGCCGACTCCTGCTCTCCCCCGTTGATGGCAGACGGCTCGCCGCGCCTCGACGGTTCCGGTAATCCCGTGAGTCAGCCGTGGGGCGGGAAGTACGCCTTCCGCAACGACTCCGGGGAGTCCGGCTCCTACACCGTGACTCGAGGCACCGCGGCGTCGGTGAACTCGGTCTTCATCCAGATGGCCAAGGCCGTCGACCAGTGCGACATCGCGCGGCTCGCGAAGTCGATCGGCGTGCACAACGGTGACGACTCCGATCTCGTGACCCGGCCGTCCTGCTCGATCGGAGGTTGCGAGAACACGATCGCGCCCCTCCAGCAGGCCGCGGCCTACGCCGCCATCGCGAACGGCGGCGTCTTCTGCGAGCCGATCATGGTGCAGAGCGTGATCGACATCGACAGCCCCGACGAGCCGCTCCCGGGTCAAACACCCAAGTGCGGCCAATCGGAGGTATCGCCCGCCGTCGCGAACACCGCCGTGTACGCCATGGAAGCGGTCATGGGCGGCACCGGCTCGGCGTCGAACCCCAACGACGGCACGCCGTACTTCGGCAAGACCGGAACCACCGACGAGTCCGTGCACACCTGGATGGTCGGGTCGTCGTCGCGCGTCGCCACGGCGGTCTGGGTCGGCAACGTCAAGGGCGACCAGGCGATGCGCAACATCCGTGTGGCCGGCACGAGCGGTGGTCTGCTGCGCCACCGCATCTTCAAGCCGATCGCACAGACCATCGATGCGTACTACCCCGGTACCGGCTTCCCCGGACCCGACCCTGCCCTTCTGACAGGCACGCCCGTCGAGGTGCCGAACGTCGTCGGCGGCACGCTCGAGCAGGCGAAGAACGCGATCGAGCTCAGCGAGCTGGTCTTCGAAGATGGTGGACAGGTCGACTCCGACCTCCCTGCCGGCACGGTCGCCTCCACCGACCCTCCCGTGGGAAGCGGCGTTCCCCGGGGAACGACGATCCGCGTCTTCACGAGCAACGGTCTCGCGGAACCCGTGCCCGACGTCGTGGGCGACGATCGAGGTGCCGCCACCGGCACGCTCACGAGCGCCGGCTACGACGTCGAGGATGAGTGCGTCGACGACGAAGACCTGGGCAATCCGGCCGTGCCACCCGCGATCAACTCGGTGACGTCGCAGGATCCTGCGGCCGGCACGATGCGGAACCCGGCGAACACGACCGTCACCATCAGGTACTACGGCGGACCGGTCTGCGGGCCGTGACGCGCGCGCGCGCGGCGGGCGTCGCCCTCGGGCTGACGTCCGCCGCCGCGCTCGGCACACTCGCGTGGGGTGTCTTCGTGGAGCGCACGCGCTTCACGGTGCGGGAAGAGACGCTGCCGATCCTCGAGCCCGGCGCGCGACCGCTCACGATCCTGCATCTGAGCGACCTGCACATGGCGCCGTGGCAACGGTCGAAGCAGGAGTTCATCCGGTCGCTCGCGCGCTTCGAGCCCGACCTGATCGTCGAGACCGGCGATACCCTCGGTCATGTCGACGCGCTCTCCGGGGTGCGCCGCGCCTATGACGCGTTCCGCGGCGTCCCCGGCGTCTTCGTCCACGGGTCGAACGACTACGTCGGGCCGGTGTTCAAGAACCCGTTCGCCTACTTCGGCGGACCGTCTCAGGGCAAGCGCCGAGCCGCCGTGCTCGACACGGATGCCCTCGACCGGTACCTCCTCGACGATCTCGGCTGGCTGAGCGTCGACAACGCGGCGCGCGCGCTCGAGCTCCGCGGCCACCGCATCGAGTTGTTCGGCACCGGTGACGCCCACCGCGGCTGGGATCGGCTCGACGAGTTGCCGGGGGCGATCGAGCGGCTGCGGGAGACCGTCGAATGGGATGCCGGCGACGGCGCCGCTCTTCGGTTCGGTGTCACGCACGCCCCGTACCGTCGCGTGCTCGACGCGCTGACGACGCAGGGGGCCGATCTGGTCTTCGCGGGTCACACCCACGGCGGTCAGGTGCGCATCCCGGGGCTGCCCGCACTCGTCACCAACTGCGACATCCCCCGTTCCCAGGCACAGGGGTTGTCGGTGTGGAAGGGGGCCCAACGCTCGTCTCTGCTGGAGGTCTCCGCGGGGCTCGGCACGTCGATCTACGCCCCGGTGAGGTTCGCGTGCCCGCCGGAAGCGGTGGTACTCACACTGGTTCCCGTCGGCTATCCTTGACAGGTTGCCGCGTCACGCGGTCAACGGGGTATGGCGCAGTTTGGTAGCGCGCGTCGTTCGGGACGACGAGGCCGCAGGTTCAAATCCTGTTACCCCGACCAATGTCCTGTCTCAGGACATAGGAAACCCTCGAACCCTCAGGTTCGGGGGTTTCTTGTTGTGCGGGGTTGGTAGTCGCGGTTGGGGTCGATGGTGAGTTCGCGGAGGAGCTCGCCGGTGGCGGCGTTGATGATCGTGATGTCGAGGTCGTTGGCGAGGATCAGGACGTGGGTTCGGGCGTGGGTTCGGCCGACGCCGATGTGGCGGAGCTTGCCGTGGACGCGGAGGGTGACGGTGCCGGTTTTGTCGATCCGGTCTCGGCGTAGCCGGGTGTGGTTGTCGTGGTCTCGTCCTCCGGGCGTCGGGGTGGCCTTCGGCAGGGCGTGGTAGCGGGTGGCCGGTGTGGCTTGGTGGGGCAGGGATCGGTGCGGTCGGCGGTGGTTGTATTCGTCGGTGAAGTCGTCGAGCTGTCGTTGGAGGTCGGCGATGGTCGCGGGCTGGGGATGCTGGGCGCGTAGCCAGGTCTTCATCGTCTGCTGAAATCTCTCGACCTTGCCTTGGGTTTGCGGGTGTGAGGGGGAGCCGTTCTTTGGACGATGCCGCGCTCACGCAGCTCGGCTTCGAATGCGTTGCGGCCGCCGCGGCGTCCCCATCCGGAGTGCTTGACGGTGAACACCATGCCGTTGTCGGTGAGCGTCGAGGCCGGGTTTCCGTGGGTTTCCGCGGCGGTGCGGAAGGAGGCGACGACGATCGGGGTGGTCACTGCGGGGTGTGCGGTGACGCTGACGGCGTAGCGGGTGCAGTCGTCGAGGAAGGTCAGGATCTCGGTGCCCCTGCCGTCGGCGAGCCGGTAGTGGGTGAAGTCGGATTGCCAGCACTCGTTGGGTAGGTCGGCTTCGAACCGGAGGTAGGAGGACTTCGGGCGCTTCTGCGGCTCGGGCTCGATCAGGCCGGCGCGTTTCAGGGTGCGCCAGATCGTCGACGCAGAGACAGCGATGTGGTGTTGCTGCTGCAGGTGCCAGGCGATGGTGTGGGCGCCGGCGTCGAGCCCTTTCGTGGTGAGCTGATCCCGCAACTCCAGGATCAGTTCGACGCGCTCGGCGGGGAGAGCGTTCGGGTTGCTCCGCGGTCGTCGCGAGCGCGGCCCGAACGCCGCCTCACCCTCTCGACGCCACCTCGCCAGCAGCTTCGATACCCACCCTTTCGAGACGCCGTAGGTGCGCGCGGCCTCAGCCTGCGAGAGCCCCTGGACGGTGACAGCAGTGATGATCAGGCGAGCCTTCGACACCCCTCAGAGCGTGGCCGAGGGTTTCCTATGTCTTGAGACATGGGTTTCCTATGTCCTGAACCACGACAC
>NZ_JBMRCP010000014.1:0-16062 GCF_057350545.1 Pseudolysinimonas sp.
GCTCGAGGTCTCCGAGGCCGGCCCCGACGGCATCACCTACCTGCACGCAGCATCCGCACGACGTGCTCGTCGGTCGCGGTCGCGCCCACGTTGATGTCGACGACGAACAGCACGGCGTCGGCGAGGTCGATCGCGACCTCCGCCTGCGCGGCGGCCGCGGCATTGAGGCCGCGCGCGTCGGGCTCCCAGCCGCCGGTGTCGACGACCGTGAACCGACGGTCGTTCCACTCCGACTTGTAGGAGACGCGGTCGCGCGTGACGCCCGGCACGTCCTCGACGACGGCCTCGCGGCGGCCGATGATGCGGTTGACGAGCGCCGACTTGCCGACGTTCGGACGCCCGACGATCGCGAGCACCGGCAACGCCGGCAGGTAGACGATCCCGTCGGGACCGGCGCCGACCGCCTCGAGCAGTTCGAGGTCCTCGGTGTCGAGGTCGTAGTCGTCGAGCCCCGCGCGCAACGACGCGGCACGCTGCTCGGCGACGTCGTCATCGATCGCCTCGAGTCGCGCGGTCAACTCGGGGTCGAGTTCGGCGTCGACCTCGTCGTCGGGAAGATCGGGAGTGCTGTCGGTGGTCATCGTGAAGCCTCCACGAGGTCGAGAACAGCCTGCACGGTCTGTTCGAAGTCGAGATGCGTCGAGTCCAGGGTCGTCACACCCGGAGCAGCGGTCAAGAAGTCGACCACCGCGGCATCCTTGCGGTCTCGGTCGCGCAGCTGCTGCGCGGTCGACGCCTGGTCGGGCGCGAGTTCGCGGGAGCGTCGCGCGATGCGGACATCCTCGTCGGCGGTGAGGAGGATGCGCACGTCGGCATCCGGCGCCACGACGGTCGTGATGTCGCGGCCTTCCACGACGATACCGGCCTCGCGGCTCGCGGCGATCGTCGCGCGGAACATCTCGGTCAGCGCAGTGCGCACCTGCGGGATGCGCGCGATGTCGCTCACGACGGCGGTGATGCGCGGTTCGCGGATCGCCGTGGTGACGTCGGTGTCTCCGACGAAGACGTGCGTGCCGTCAGCGCCGATCACCGTGCGGTACCCGAGGTGGTCGACGAGGGTGATCACGGCGTGGGCATCCGACGGGTCGACGTCGCGCTCGAGCACGAGCCAGGTGAGTGCCCGGTACGCGGCGCCGGTGTCGAGGAACTCGAATCCGAGCCGGGCCGCGGCGGCGCGACTCACGCTCGACTTGCCGCTGCCCGCCGGCCCGTCGACGGCGACGACCGTACCCTGGATGTCGATCATCGGTCCTCCCCCAGTGACCAGCCGCGCGCGGTGAGCGCCTCGGCGAGGGCGTGCGCCTTCTCTGGCAATACGGCGATCTCGGCGAATCCCACCTGGGCTCCCGGCGAGTGCTCGAGACGGAGGTCTTCCATGTTGACGTCCTCCTCGCCGATCTCGGTCAGCAGTCGGGCGAGCTCGCCGGGGGTGTCGGCGACCTTCACGACGAGCGTCGCGAAGCGCTGATCGCGGCCGTGCTTGCCCGGGATGCGCGCCACGCCCTGATTGCCGCGCGTGAGCGTCATCGCGAGGCGGCTCGGGGCGCCGGGAGCATCGGGGTCGTCGAGCGCGGCGATCACGCCGTCGAGGTCGTCGCGGAACGCGCGCAGCACCTCCCCGACCGGCGCGGCATTCGCGCCGAGGATCTGGATCCACAGCTCGGGGTCGCTCGCGGCGATGCGGGTCGTGTCACGCAGGCCCTGGCCGGCGAGCGACGGCACCGCCTCCGCGGCTCCGAGCAGTCGCGCGGCGAGCAGCGACGACACCACCTGGGGCACGTGCGAGATGAGCGCCACGCCGCGGTCGTGCTCCTCGGGCGTCATGCGCACCGGCACGGCACCGAGGTCGACGGCGAGGTTCTCGAGAGCGAAGAACTGATCGTTGGTGTTTCCGCCGTGCGGGGTCAGCACCCACGGACGACCGAGGAAGATGTCGGCGCGCGCCGACATCGCTCCCCCGCGTTCGCGGCCCGCCATCGGATGCGAACCCAGGTAGCGCGTCACGTCGGCCCCGCGGGACTCGAGGTCGGCGAGGATGGCGCCCTTGACGCTCGCGACATCCGTCACGAGCGCGCGCGGGAAAGCGGCGAGCTCCGCCGCGACGAGCTCGGCGGTCGAGTCGGGCGAGACGGCGACGACGACGATCGCCGGGTCGTCGCCCTCGGCGGCGGCCCGACCGGCGCCGTAGTCGATCGCGAGACGCAGCGCCGCCGGCGAACGGTTGGCGAGCACGACGTCGACCCCGACCGCCCGCAGGCCGAGACCGATGCTCGTGCCGAGAAGGCCGGTGCCGACGACGCGCACCTGACCGGTGGTACGGGCGGCATTCATCGGATTCAGTCCTGGGAGGTGGAAGACGGAGGAGACGAGGAGGGCGTGCGCGCGAGCGTCAGCAACTGACCCAACTCCAGCTTACCGAGTTCGCGGCTGCGGCCCGACGCGAGGGTGCCGAGGTGCAGCGGACCGAACTGCCGGCGCACGAGCTCCTGCACCGGGTGACCGACGGCATCCAACATGCGCCGCACGATGCGGTTGCGACCCGAGTGCAGGGTGAGCTCGACGATGCTCAGACCGCGCGACGCCTCGCCGACGAGCCGGGCGCGGTCGGCGTGGATCGGCCCGTCATCGAGCTCGAAGCCGTCGCGCAGCTTCTTGAGAGTCGGCGGCAGCACGACACCTTTCACCGTGGCGATATAGGTCTTCTCGACACCGAACGACGGGTGCGCGAGCACCTGGGCGAGCTCGCCGTCGTTCGTGAGCAGCAGCAGCCCGCTCGTGTCGGAGTCGAGACGGCCGACGTTGAACAGCCGCTCCTCGTACTCCGCCGTGAACTCGCGCAGGTCGCGGCGGCCCTGCTCGTCGGACATCGTCGAGACGACGCCGGTGGGCTTGTTGAGCATGACGTACCGCCGGGTGACGTCGAGCTGGATGGCGACCCCGTCGACCGCCACCTTGTCGACGGTCGGGTCGATCCGCGAGCCCAACTCGGTGACCACGACGCCGTTGACCTCGACGCGACCCTCGACGATGTACTGCTCGCACACGCGACGGGAGGCGACACCCGCCGCCGCGAGCACCTTCTGGAGTCGCTCTCCGTCGGTGCGTTCCGGGGTCGGCACGTCGTTCACAGGTCGTCGAAGCCGTCGCTGCCGTCCGACAGCAGGGGCGAGATCGGGGGGAGCTCCTCGATCGAGTTGATGCCGAGCGAGGTGAGCAGGAGCGGCGAGGTCTCGTAGTGGATGGCGCCCGTCTCGTTGTCGGTGTACGCCTCCTGGATGAGCCCGCGCCCGAGCAGCGTGCGCACGACGGAGTCGACGTTGACCGCCCGGATGGCGGCGACGGCGCCGCGACTGATCGGCTGCTTGTAGGCGATCACGGCGAGGGTCTCGAGCGCCGCCTGCGAGAGCTTCGTCGGGTTCTGCGCGAGCACGAACTCCTTGACGACGTCGTCGTACGCGGCGCGCACGTAGATGCGCCATCCGCCGCCGACCTCGCGCAACTCGAAGCCGCGCACCGGCCCCCCGGTCGCACCGTCGTAGTCGGCGACGAGCCGCTCGACCGACTGCCGCACCGCCGCGATGGGCGAACTGAGCGCCGTGGCGAGGCTCACGAGCGGCATCGGCTCGTCGGCGACCATGAGGATCGCTTCGAGGGCGCGCTCGAGGTCGACGGGGGCGCGGGGAGTCTCGTCGGAGGTCTCGTCGGGGGTGGTGTCGGCGACCTCGCCGACGACCGTGCTGTGTTCAGGCGTCATGCCGAGTCCTTAAGAGTCATAGTCGGC
Organism: Pseudolysinimonas sp.; assembly: GCF_057350545.1. NCBI lineage: Bacteria > Bacillati > Actinomycetota > Actinomycetes > Micrococcales > Microbacteriaceae > Pseudolysinimonas > Pseudolysinimonas sp. The sequence continues at coordinate 3,782 of NZ_JBMRCP010000014.1, forward strand.
TCCCAGACTGGCGAGCGATTCGTCGGACCAGTGCTGCGCCGACCAGGTGAGGGTGAGCTCGCCGAGCGGCTCGAGCTGCTCGAAGGTGATCGCGGCGTGGCGGTACAACTCGAGCACGGCGAGGAAGCGCGCGACGACGACTCCGCGCTGATCCGCCCCCGCGATGAGCTGCCGGAAGCTCACGGCGCCGCCCTGCCGCAGCATCGCCACGACGTGTGCCGCCTGCTCGCGGATGCTGACGAGCGGCGCGTGCAGGTGGTCGAGTCCGACGACGGGGATCTCACGCGGCGTGAAGGCGAGCATCGCGAGCGCCGCGAAGTCGTGCAGGCTCAGCGTCCAGACGAGCTCGGGCGACTGCTTGCGGTACTTCTCTTCGAGACGCACCGACCGCACGTGGCGCGTCGCCTCCGCCTCCAGGCCGCGGGCGAACCACGCGGCCGCCTCCTTGAACGCGCGGTACTGCAGCAGGCGCGCGAAGAGCAGGTCGCGCGCTTCGAGCAGCGCGACGTCCTCGGCATCCACGAGCTCGCCCTGCGGAAGGAGGCCGGCGACCTTGAGGTCGAGGAGGGTCGCGGCGACGACGAGGAACTCGCTCGCCTGATCCAGTTCGTCCGGACCGGTCAACCCGCGCAGGTACGCGATGAACTCGTCGGTGACCTTGCTCAGCGAGACCTCGGTGATGTCGAGCTCGTGCTTCGTGATGAGCGACAGCAGCAGGTCGAAGGGACCCTCGAAGTTGGAGAGCGTGAGCCGGAAGCCCGCGGGCGCGGTCTCGAGGTCGGCGGCGCCCTCGGGCGTCGACTCGACGGGGGCGTCGTCGATCGCCACCGGAGCATCACCCATGGAGGTCGAGCTTAGTTGCCGCAGACCGCGCGGCTCGCGCGGGTAGGGTCGAAGCGAAGGAGTCTCCATGCCGCATCGGGCCAACCGCACATTCGTCTCGAACTCGGACGCGCTCACCGCGTGGACACCGCTTGCGCGCGACGTGCTGCTCGAGACCGCCCGCGGCTACCACGCGACGATCGGCGCCGACGCCCTCGCCCAGGCCGTGCAGACCCGCAGCGGCATCGTCGCCGACCAACCCGCCGACACCTGGATCGGCAAGCTCCTCGACCGCGTCGCCCTGGACGCCGAAAAGCGCGGGGAGCCGCCGCTCGCCGCGCTGTGCCCGCGGTCGGATGACTCCGCTGCCGACGCGACGGCCCGGCTCGCGTGCTACCGCGCGTATGCGGATGACCTGCCGGCCGACGGCGGTCAGCCGGGCATCATCTTCCACGTCGCTCCCGCGCGCCGTCCGCGAACCACGGGCACCCGAGCCCCGGCCGAGCGCCGACCGGTCACACCGGCCCACCAGCTGCGCGAGGTCACCTGCACGAGCTGCTGGATGATCGTGCCCGCGCGGGAGGCCTGCACGAGCTGCGGCGCCCCGCTCCCCGCGGTCTGAACCCCGCTGCGCGCATCGGGCTTCGGCGGATCAGGCGACGGCGCCGCGCGCGACGAGCTCGCGGGCGAGTTGCCGATAGGAGTCCGTCACCGAGTGCTCCGGCGCGAAGATCGTCACGGGCTCGGCGGCGACCGAGGCATCGGGCAGCTTCACGCTGCGGCCGATGACGGTCTCGAGCACCTGGGGGCCGAACGCCTCGACGACCCGCTGCAGCACCTCGCGCGAGTGGAGGGTGCGGGCGTCGTACATCGTCGCGAGGATGCCGTCGAGCCGGATCGCCGGGTTCAAGCGGTCGCGCACCTTCTCGATCGTCTCGACGAGGAGTGCGACGCCGCGGAGCGCGAAGTACTCGCACTCGAGCGGGATCAGCACACCGTGCGCCGCGGTGAGGGCGTTGATCGTCAACAGCCCGAGCGACGGCTGGCAGTCGATGAGGATGACGTCGTACTTGTCGGACACCTGGCGCAGCACACGGGCGAGGATCTGCTCGCGCGCGACCTCGTTGACGAGATGCACCTCGGCGGCCGAGAGGTCGATGTTCGCCGGGATCACGTCGAGCCCAGGCGTCGACGTCGGCTGGATGCAGTCGACCGCCGCCGTGTTCGAGCCGAGCAGCAGCTCGTAGATCGTCGGCACGTCGTGCGTCTGCACCCCGAGACCCGCGCTCAGGGCGCCCTGCGGGTCGAAGTCGATCGCGAGCACCCGCCGGCCGTACTCGGCGAGCGTTGCTCCGAGGTTGATCGAGGTCGTCGTCTTGCCGACGCCGCCCTTCTGGTTGCAGAGGGCGATGATGCGCGCGGGGCCGTGCGTGGCGAGCGGGACGGGCTGCGCGAAGAAGGTCGCCGGTCGCCCCGTCGGGCCGAGTTGCGGAGCCTCGAGGCCCGGCAGCTCGGTGACGTCCTCCCGATGCCCCACCATGGCCCGAGTGTACGTCGCGGCCTTCCGCGTGACACGCCGAAACGCGCCCGAGGTAGACAGGTTCGGCTCTAGCTCAAGCTGAGCTTGAAGGTGATCTCCACCGCGTTCGGCAACGATCACCGGGCGCGAGGATGCGCCGTCACGTACATGTCGCGGAGGGCGTCCGCCGTCACGCGCGTGTAGATCTGGGTCGTCGCGACGCTCGCGTGCCCGAGGAGCTCCTGCACGACGCGGACATCCGCCCCGCCCTGCAGCAGGTGCGTGGCGAACGAGTGGCGCAGGCTGTGCGGTGAGAGGTCGACGTCGAGCTTCGCCCGCTCGGCGGCCGCCCGCAGCAGCAGCCACGCGTTCTGTCGCGACAACCGCGCGCCGCGCACACCCAGGAACAGCGCCGGCGTCGCCATGCCGCGCACCGAGAGCAGCGGACGCGAGCGCACGAGGTAGGCGTCGAGAGCGGCACGCGCATAACTGCCGACCGGGACGAGTCTCTGCTTGCCGCCCTTACCGAACAGCCGAACGACCTCGGCCGTGCCCTCCTCCCCCGTCAGGTCGTCGACGTTGAGCGCAACCGCCTCCGACACGCGGGCCCCTGTCGCGTAGAGCAGCTCGAGCAGCGCGCGATCGCGGAGTGACGCCGGCTCATCGCCCGCGGTCGCCGCGAGCAACGCCTCGACCTGCGCGATCGTGAGCGCCTTCGGCAGCCGGTCGGGGAGCTTGGGCGCAACGAGTTCGAGCGCGGGATCGGTGGGGATCCGGCCTTCGTCGACGAGGAAGCGCGTGAACCCGCGCACGCTCGACAGGGTGCGCGCGACCGACGACGCGGCGAGCGGGGCGTCGCCGTCACGGAGCCCGCGCGCGAACGCCGTGACGTGCTCGGGAGTGACCGCGCCGGCATCCCGGATTCCCTCGGCTCCGAGCTCGTCGAGCAGCCGCGTCAGGTCACGGCGGTAGGCCGCGAGCGTGTGCGGTGAGCGGCCCCGCTCGATCGCGAGATGCCGGAGGTAGCGGTCGAGCTCGACGGCGAGATCAGCCGTCGGCTGCGGATCCACGCCGGGCCTGGAGGGTGAGCAGCGCGATCATCAGCGGCGCGTTGCGGAGATGACCGGCCCGCACAGCGTCGAGTGCCTCGTCGAGGTCGACCCAACGCAGCACGATCTCGGCCTCCTCGTCGGTGCGGTCGTGTACCTCGGGTGCCGCGGAAAGGCCGCGTGCCTCGAAGATCGTGATGACCTCGTTGCTGCCGCCGGGCGAGGAGAAGAAACTCGTCAGCTCGGTCCACTCGGCGGCGACGAGGTCGGCCTCCTCCGCGAGTTCGCGCTGCGCGGCCTCGAGCGTCGGCTCGCCGGGCACGTCGAGCAATCCCGCCGGCAGCTCCCAGTCGCGCGTGCCGATCGGCTGGCGGTACTGGTTGATCAGCAGCACTCGCCCGTCGTCGTCGATCGCGGCGACCGCGACCGCCCCCGTGTGCGCCATGTATTCGCGCACCATCCACGCTCCGCCGAAGGCCACCGTGTCGCGCACGATGTCCCACACGCGCCCCTCGAAGACTGTCTCCCGCTCGAGGAGAGGCGCAGCGTCGACGAGGTCGGCGAGCAAGCCGGTGGGCAGGTCGTCGAAGCCGGTCACGCCTCGGCCTCGACGGCCGCCAGGTTCCCCTCGCCGGCGGCGCCCACCTCGGCAGCGTCCACCTCGAACAGCCGCGACGCGCTCTGCCGCTCGAGGGCCGCGCCGATGAGTCCTTGGAAGAGCGGGTGGGCGCGATTCGGGCGCGAGCGCAGCTCGGGGTGCGCCTGCGTCGCGACGTAGAACGGGTGCACGTCACGCGGCAGCTCGACATACTCCACGAGGGACGCGTCGGGCGACAGGCCCGAGAACGAGAGACCGGCCGCGGCGATGCGATCGCGGTAGGTGTTGTTGACCTCGTACCGGTGGCGGTGGCGCTCGGATGCCGAAGGGGCACCGTAGAGCTCTTCGACGATCGAGCCGGGCGTGAACTTCGCCTCGTACAGCCCGAGGCGCATCGTGCCGCCGAGTTCGCCCTTCTCGAGGAGCTCGACCTGCTCGGCCATCGTCGCGATGACGGGGAACCGGGTGTCGGGGTCGAACTCGCTCGACGACGCATCGGTGAGGCCGACGACGTCGCGCGCGTACTCGATGACCATGCACTGCAGGCCGAGGCAGATGCCGAGCGTCGGGATCTTGTTCTCGCGCGCGAACCGCAGCGCCCCGAGCTTCCCTTCGATGCCGCGCACGCCGAACCCACCGGGCACGAGGATGCCGTCGACGTCGGCGAGGGCCGCCGCGGCGCCCTCGGGGGTCTCGCACAGGTCGGACGCGACCCACTTCACGACGACCTTGCTCTCGTGGGCGAATCCGCCCGCCTTGAGTGCTTCCGTGACCGAGAGGTACGCGTCGGGCATGTCGATGTACTTGCCGACGAGGCCGATCGTGAGCTCGTGCTTCGGGTCGTGCACCGTCTTCAGCAGGTCCTGCCAGCCGTCCCACTGCACCGGCCCGGCCGGCAGGTGCAGCTGCTCGATGATGTACGCGTCGAGGTCCTGCTCGTGGAGCATGGTCGGGATGTCGTAGATGCTCGCGACGTCGATCGCGTTCACGACGGCGCGCTCCTCGACATCGCACATGAGGGCGATCTTGCGCCGGTTGCCCTCGGAGACCGGACGATCGCTGCGCAGCACGAGGGCATCCGGCTGGATGCCGATGGACCGCAGAGCCGCGACCGAGTGCTGCGTCGGCTTCGTCTTCTGCTCCCCCGAGGCGCCCATGAACGGCACGAGACTCACGTGCACGAAGAAGACGTTCTGCCGCCCGAGCTCGTGGCGCACCTGGCGGGCCGACTCGATGAACGGCAGGCTCTCGATGTCGCCGACCGTGCCGCCGATCTCGGTGATGATCACATCGGGCGCCGCGGTGCCGTCGGTGGGCGGCTCGGCCTGCAGCCGCATGCGGCGCTTGATCTCATCGGTGATGTGCGGGATGACCTGCACCGTGTCGCCGAGGTACTCGCCGTGGCGCTCACGCTCGATGACGCGCGAGTAGATCTGCCCCGTGGTGACGTTGGCGGCCTGGTCGAGATTGATGTCGAGGAAACGCTCGTAGTGGCCGATGTCGAGATCGGTCTCGGCGCCGTCGTCGGTGACGAACACCTCGCCGTGCTGGAACGGATTCATCGTGCCGGGATCGACGTTGAGATACGGATCGAGCTTCTGCATCTTCACGTGCAGACCGCGAGCCGTGAGCAGATTGCCCAACGAGGCCGCCGTGAGGCCCTTACCCAGGGAGGAGACGACTCCTCCGGTGACGAAGATGTGCTTGGTACGGACCGGTCCCGAAGAGATCACCACGGGGTTTCAGCGTATCCCAGGTTGGTCACGCTGCGCTGTGACACGCGCGCGCTCCTCGCGTTCCGGGATCAACTCCATCGGCCGTGCGCCTGTTCGAGCAGTTCGCGGGCGTGCGCCAGCGCGTGCTCGGAGTCGGGCGACCCCGACAGCAACCGCGCCATCTCCTGCGCGCGGTCGTCGGCGTGCACGAGTCGCACATTGCTCGTCGTGACCGCGCCGTCGGTGCCCTTCTCGACGACGAGGTGGTTCGAGGCGAACGCGGCGACCTGGGCGAGGTGGGTGACGACGATCACCTGGGAACCCTCGGCGAGGCGAGCGAGCCGGCGCCCGATCTCGGTTGCGCTCGCGCCGCCGACGCCCGCGTCCACCTCGTCGAAGACGAACGTCGGCACCGGATCGGAGCCGGCCAGCACGACCTCGATCGCGAGCATGACGCGGGAGAGCTCACCCCCCGAGGCGCCTTTGCCGAGTGGGCGCGGCTCGGCCCCGGGATGCGGCTGCAGCAGAAGGCTCACCTGGTCGTGCCCGGTGAGCGTCAACTCGCGCTCGACGACCTCGATCGTGAGGCGCGCGTCAGGCATCGCGAGAGCGTGCAACTCGTCGGAGACAGCCGCCTCGAGACGCGTCGCGGCCTCGCGCCGCAGTTCGGAGAGCCGACCGGCGAGTTCACGCACGCGCGCGAGTCCCGCGTCGACCTCGTCACCGAGTCGCTCGATGCGGTCGGCGTCGCCGTCGAGCTCGAGCAGGCGGGTACTGCCCGTCTCGAGCTGGTCGACGACGTCGTCGAGCGTCGGGCCGTAGCGACGGACGAGGGCGTTGAGGGTCGCGCGGCGCTCCTGGATGACCTCGAGCTCTCGGGCGCCGTCGGCGTCGAGCGACCCGAGGTAACTCGACAGCGCGCCGGAGATCTCGGCCAGCGCGAAAGACGCCGCTGCCAGCTGCTCGCCGATCGGCACGAGCGCCGGGTCGTGTCCCACGACGCGGTCGAGCGCGCGGCGTGCGGCGTCGACGAGGGCCGTCGCGTCGGGGCTGCCCGACACCGACGTGTCGCCGAGCTGCGTCGACACCGCCTCTCGCGCCTCGGTCGCCGCGATGCGGAGGTCTTCGAGGTTGGTGAGTCGTTCGGCCTGCTCGGCGAGGAGCACATCTTCGCCCCGCTGCGGCGCCGCCTCCTCGATCTCGGCCATCGCGGCGCGGAGGTCGTCGGCTTCGCGGGCGCGACGGTCGCGTTCGGCGATGAGGAGATCGAGTTCGGCGCGATCGGTCTGCCAGCGCTGGAAGGCATCCTGGTAATCGCCGAGAACGGCCGCGAACCCGCCGCCCGCGTACCGGTCGAGCGCCTCGCGCTGCGCCACCGGCGACTTGAGCCGGAGCTGCTCGGACTGTCCGTGCACGACGACGAGGTGCGGCCCGAGCTCGGCCAGCACGCCGACCGGGGCGGCGCGGCCGCCGACGCTCGCGCGGCTGCGCCCATCGGAGCCCACCGAACGTCCGAGCACGAGGTGGGCACGCCCCGGCGACCCCGCCTCGGCCGAGGCGATGTCGACGTCGCCACCGGCGTCCCGCACGCGGTCGGCGACGGCGCCCTCGGCCGCGACCTCCCAGTGCCCCTCGACGACCGCCTGCGCGCTGCCCGAACGCACCGCGCCGCTGTCTCCGCGCTCCCCGAGCAGGAGCCCGAGCGCCGTCACGACCATCGTCTTGCCCGCCCCGGTCTCGCCGGTGAGAGCCGTGAATCCCGGGCCGAGGGGCAGGCGCGCCTCGCCGATGACGCCGAGATCGCGGATCGAGATCTCTTCGATCATCCGGACACGCGTCCCTCGGTCGCGTCGGTCGCGGTCGGACCGCGCCATCCGGCAACCGGCAACTCGAACTTGTTGACCAGTCGCTCGGCGAACGGACGCGGGCTGAGTCGGGCCAGGCGCACGGGGATCGGCGACCGCCGGACGACGACCCGCGCGGCCGGCGGAAGCTCGAACGTGCGGCGCCCGTCGGCCCACAGCACGCCCGCGCCTGGGGTGCGGCGCAGCAGCTCGACCGCGAGCGAGGACTCCGGGCCGACGACGAGCGGGCGCGCGAAGAGCGCATGCGCCGAGAGCGGAACCATGAGCAGTGCCTCGACGGTCGGCCAGACGACGGGCCCGCCGGCCGAGAACGAGTACGCGGTCGAGCCGGTCGGCGTCGACATGACGACGCCGTCGCAGCCGAACGTCGAGATCGGTCGACCGTCGACCTCGATCGCGACCTCCATCGAACGCTCGCGGCTCGCCTTCTCGACCGAGGCCTCGTTGAGCGCCCAAGTCTCGTAGACCACTTCCGCGTCGACCTTGACCCGCACCGAGATCGTCATGCGCTCCTCGACGACGTAGTCGCGCGCGAGGGCGCGCTCGACCGTCTCACGGAGGTCTTCGCGCTCGGCCTCGGCGAGGAAGCCGACGTGGCCGAGGTTCACGCCGAGCAGCGGGGCGTCGCAGCCGCGGGCGAGCTCGGCCGCACGCAGGATGGTGCCGTCGCCGCCGAGCACGATGACGAGCTCGAGGTCGTTCTTCTCGACATCGGTGCCGAGCATCGCGACCGGCGCCAGGTCGGGAGCCGCCGTCAGCAGATCGCGGTGCTCGTCGGGTGAGAGCACCGGTGTGATGCCGGCCGCGATGAGCTGACGGCACACCTCGACGCCGGCCTCGAGCGACTCGGATCGTCCGGTGTGGGCCACGACGAGGAGGTGGCGGTGCGTGCTCACAGAACTCCTCGGTCGTCGATGCGGGCGTCGGGGCGGGACGTCACGGCAGCGCGGCGATCGCGCTCTCCCATTCTGGTGGATCGGCTCCGACAGCGGGACGCGCCCAGAGCAGATACTCCTGATTGCCGTTCGTGCCGAGCACTGGGGAGGGGATGATTCCCGACGTGGCGACTCCCGCATCCCAGAGCGCCCAAACGACGCCGCTCACGGCATCCTGACGCAGCCGCGCATCGCGCACGATGCCCTCGCGCACGCCCTGTCGGCCGACCTCGAACTGCGGCTTGACGAGCAGCACGAGCTCGGCGCCCGGCGCGCTCGCGACGACGGCGGGGATGACGTGGCCCAGCGAGATGAAGGAGAGGTCGGCGACGACGAGGTGCGGCGTCTCGGTCGTGCCCGCGACCGCGGCGAGCTGCGCGGCGTCGAGCGTGCGTGCGTTGACCCCTTCAACCACGCGCACTCGGCGGTCATCTCGCACCACGGTGGCGAGTTGGCCGTGCCCGACGTCGAGAGCGATGACCTCCCGCGCCCCCCGCTCGAGCAGCACCTGGGTGAAACCGCCGGTCGACGCTCCGAGATCGAGCGCGAGACTCCCCGCCGGGTCGACCGGGAACGCGTCGAGCGCCGCGACGAGCTTGAGGGCCGCACGACTCACGTACCGGTTCTCGCCCTCGATCGCGAGCTCGGCATCCGCGCCGACCTTGAACGCGGACTTGACGACCGCCCTGCCGTCCACGGTCACCCTGCCCTCCTCGATCGCGACGACCGCCAGGGCGCGCGAGCGGGCGAGCCCCCGGCGCACGAGCTCGGCGTCGAGACGCGCGGAGTCCGTCATCGGGGCGTCACCACGGAGCTCAGGAGCCGGGCCGAGCGTCGCCCGAATCGAGGGTCGCCTTGAGTTCGTCGTAGACCTGCGCGAGCTGCTCGGCACGCGACTCGAGCGGCTGATCCTCGATGACCTTGAGCCGCGAGAGGAGGGCGTCGGAGTCGTCGGTCATGATCCCCACGATAGCTGCGACGCGTACAGCTCGGGCGCGATCTCGAGCGCGTAGATCGGCACACCGGCCCCCCAGACCGCCGCAGTCGCGGCACGCAGGACGTCGATGGGTGAGCCCGCACGGTCGAGCGTCACGGCGCGACCCTCGTGACGCACGACGGCCTTGCCGACCGTCACGAGCCTCGCACCGCGGGCCGTCTTCTCGCTCGCGACCGGGTACGGGACGAAGAGGTCGCGCAGATCCTCGAGCAGGAAGACGGGCCGGGCGTCGGGCTCGGCCGCGAGCACCTGCTTCGGACCGTCGATCCCCGTGAGCACGAGGGCGGACGCCATCCCTGCGCGGTTGGCTCCGAGGATGTCGGTGTCGAGCCGGTCGCCGACGACGAGCGGATGCGTCGCGCCGAAGCGCGTCGACGCGGCGTCGAAGATCGCGAGCTCCGGCTTGCCCGCCACGACGGGGAGGCGCCCGACGGCGGTGTGCACGGCCGACACGAGAGTGCCGTTGCCGGGCGCCGTGCCACGGGCCTGTGGAATCGTCCAGTCGGTGTTCGTGGCGACCCACGGAATGCCCTCGCCGCCCGCCGGCGCTCGGAGCGCGAAGGCGGCTTCGGCGAGGTCGGTCCAGGCGACGTGCGGGGCGAACCCTTGGATGACGGCGGCCGGATCATCGTCGGCCGACCGCACCACGACGAACCCGGCACGCTCGACCTCGGACGTGAGACCTTCGCCGCCCACGACGAGGATGCGGCTACCCGGCTCCGCGAGGTCGGCGAGCAGCTTCACCGCGGCCTGTGGCGACGTCACGACGTCGCTCGGCGCCACCGTGAGGCCGAGGTCGGTGAGATGGCCCGCGACGGTCGCATCCGTGCGCGACGCATTGTTGGTCAGATAGCCGACGCGCAGTCGATGTTGCGCGCGGTTGAGACTGTCGACCGCGTGCGGGATGGCGAGCTCGCCCCGGTAGACGACGCCGTCGAGATCGGCCAAGAGCACATCGACCCCGTGGAGCGGAGCACCCTTCGGCAGTCTCTCAGTGGGCATCCGGATCCCAGTCCTCGTCGATGATCTCGACGGTGTCCTCACCGTCCGGGATGGCGGCGCGCTCGAGAGCGATCGTCGCGCGGTCGGAGCGCTGCCACCACTGTTCCGCCTCGTCCTCGCGACCGAGGTCTTCGAGCACGGTCGCATAGGCGTCGAAGAGCGCGGGACTCCACGAGAAGGCCCGCTCCGGGTCGAGGTGCGGGATCTGCAGCTCGACGAGCGCCGCCTCCGGCTGACCCAGGTCGAGACGAGCGCCCGACATCGCGATCGCGAGCGCGACCTGGACCGCAGGATCGAGCGTCGCCCGCGGGACGGAGCGTCCGAGCTCGAGCGCCTTCTCGGGGCGACCGATACCGCGCTCGCTGTCGACCATGAGCGGGAGCTGATCGTCCTTCCCCGACAACCTACGGTAGGTGCGGAGTTCGCGCAGTGCCAGTTCGAACGCGCCGATCGCGTATGCGGTGATGCCCACCGACTCGCGCACGACGGCGATCCGGCCGGCGCGACGACCTGCCGCGAGGGCGTGCTGGTGGGCGAGCTCGGGATTCTCGTCGATGAGCGCCCCCGCCATCACGAGGTGACGCGCGACCCAGTCGGCGTTGTCCTTGCTCAGCGTCTTGAGTTCGGCCCGAGCGCCACGGTCGAGCTGGTTCGCAGCGACCGTCTCGGGGATCTCGGGATCGTCGTGACGCGGACGGGACTCGTCGTCGTCGGCACGCGGCCGCGGCGGCCGAGCGTCGCGATCGAAGGGCGCTCGAGCACCGGAGAGGCGGCGGTCGCCGTCCGTCGCCCGCCGCGCGAACGGCTTGCGTTCCCCGTCGGCAGGCTTGCGCGTGTACGGCTTCCGCTCACCGTCAGCCGGCTTGCGGTCGTACGGCTTCCGCTCGCCGTCAGCCGGCTTGCGGTCGTACGGCTTCCGCTCACCGTCAGCAGGCTTGCGGTCGTAAGGCTTCCGCTCACCATCAGCAGGCTTACGGTCATGCGGCTTCCGCTCACCATCAGCCGGCTTACGGTCATACGGCTTCCGCTCACCATCAGCCGGCTTACGGTCATACGGCTTCCGCTCACCATCAGCCGGTTTGCGCTCGAAGGCCTTCTTGCCAGGCTGGGAGTCACGGGGCTTCCGCGCTCCAGCGCCGCCCCCGGACGGAGTTCTGTCGGTCCGCGGCTTCGGGCGGCGCGACGACGGATCGCTCATCGGGACTCCTGGCAGTTCGGTGTTCGCGGTGGCTGTTAACGAAGAAAGGGGCTACCCGAATGACGGGTAGCCCCTTTCTGAAAGAAGTCCGGCGGTGTCCTACTCTCCCACAGGGTCGCCCCTGCAGTACCATCGGCGCTGTTGGTCTTAGCTTCCGGGTTCGGAATGTAACCGGGCGTTTCCCCAACGCTATGGCCGCCGTAACACTATTGACTTGCATGTCGAATCAATAAATCTGCGGACTCTTGCGAGTCTGCTCTCGACCGTACGTCAAGAGCTACAAGTGGACGCGAGACATCAGCAAAACTGATGTTATCAAGTTATCGGCTTATTAGTACCGGTCAGCTCCATGGGTCTTTAGTCCCCACTTCCACATCCGGCCTATCAACCCAGTAATCTAGCTGGGAGCCTCTCCCCCTAAGGGATGGAAATCTCATCTTGAAGCTGGCTTCCCGCTTAGATGCTTTCAGCGGTTATCCATTCCGAACGTAGCTAATCAGCGGTGCTCTTGGCAGAACAACTGACACACCAGAGGTTCGTCCAACCCGGTCCTCTCGTACTAGGGTCAGATCCTCTCAAAC
>NZ_JBMRCP010000015.1:0-6442 GCF_057350545.1 Pseudolysinimonas sp.
CGGCGGGCTCGGCGGCTGCCGCGACGGCGCCCGTCTGACCGGCAACGCGGCGGTCGGCACCTGGCCCGTGCTGCTGCCGACCCTGCTCGGGGCGCCGATCGATCACGTCATGGCGACCGCGAACTGGGAGTTCGTCGGCTTCCGTGTCATCGCGTCGCTCGATGCGGCGGGCAGCGACCACCGCCCGGTCGTCGCGCAGTTGCGCCCCGCGGGATGAGAATGGAGGCATGGCCGATCAGCCCGCTCCGACTCCCAGCCCCTCCCTCAGCAGCTCCGGCCGCTCGACCCTCCCGAGCGACGACGCGTTCCGCTCGTACATCTCCGGCAGCTGGGCCGAGCACCCCGACCTGACCCCGTCGCCGCGGGCCGCGGCCACGTACGCCGCCGAGCGACGCCGCCGCATCTCGTCGCAGTACCCCGGGATGCGGCTGCTCGTGCCCGCCGGGCCGGCGCGCGTGCGATCGAACGACACCGACCACCCGTACCGCGCGCACTCGGCGTTCGCCTACCTCACGGGGTGGGGGTCGGATGCCGTGGCCGACTCGGTGCTCGTGCTCGAGCCCGTCGACGACGGCCACGTGGCGACGCTGTACTTCCGCGGCGCCGCCGGCCGCGACACGACCGAGTTCTACGCCGACGCCTCCGTCGGCGAGTTCTGGACCGGGCCGCGCCCCCCGCTCGCCCACGTCGCCGCCGACCTCGGCGTCGCGACCGCCCCGCTCGAGCAGCTCGAGGCGGTGCTCGAGCGCACCGACGCGTCGACGCTCCTCGTGCGCGACGCCGACCCCGGGCTGACCGACCAGGTCGACGGGCGCCGCCTGCTCGCCGCGGTCGACGCCGAGACGGTCGAAGCGGACGGCGACGCCGGACTCGCGCGGGACCTCTCCGAGCTCCGCTTCGTGAAGGATCCGTTCGAGCTCGAAGAGTTGCGCGGCGCCGTCGCGGCGACGAAGCGCGGCTTCGACGAAGTCATCGCCGACCTGCCCGCCGCGATCGCCGCGGTGCGGGGCGAGCGCGTGGTCGAGGGCACCTTCGACCGCCGCGCGCGGATCGACGGCAACACCGTCGGCTACGACACGATCGCCGCGAGCGGCCCGCACGCCTGCTACCTGCACTGGACGCGCAACGACGGGCCGGTGCTGCCGGGCGATCTGCTGCTCATGGACGCCGGCGTCGAGCTCGACAGCCTCTACACCGCCGACATCACCCGCACCCTTCCCGTGAGCGGCAGGTTCACCGACATCCAGCGTCGGGTCTACGACGCGGTGCTCGAGGCGGCGGATGCCGCGCGCGCGATCGTGAGGCCGGGCATCCGGTTCCGCGAGATCCATGCCGAGGCGATGCGCGTCGTCGCCGCGAAGACCGCGGAGTGGGGGCTGCTGCCCGGCACCGCCGAGGAGTCGCTCGCCGACGGCCAGTGGCACCGCCGGTACATGATCCACGGCACGTCGCACCACCTCGGACTCGACGTGCACGACTGCGCGAAGGCCCGTCGGGAGCTCTACATGGACGGGGTGCTCGAGGCGGGCATGGTCTTCACGATCGAGCCCGGCCTCTACTTCCAGTCGGACGACCTCACGGTGCCCGAGGAGTACCGGGGCATCGGCGTGCGCATCGAGGACAACGTCGTCGTCACCGACGACGGCTGCGAGCTCCTGTCCGCCGACATCCCCCGCACCGCCGACGCCGTCGAGGCCTGGATGGCGTCGCTCCGGTAGGGGTTTTGTCGGGTTAGTTGCACATTGCTCCGTCCTCCGGCAGCAATCTGCAACTACCGGCGCAGCTTCTCCGCCGCGGCGGTGCGCGCCTGCCGCTCGCGCTTGCGGGCTTCGCGCAGCGCCTTCTCGGCTTCCCGCACAGCCCTGCCCGCTTCTCGCACCTTCGCGTCGTGCTCGACTTCGGGCGGGTCGGTCGGCACCTCGGCCCGCGGCATCCCGGCGTCGGCCGGTCGGCCGTCGAGATAGTGCTGGATGCCGTCGAGCACTCGCTCGAGGCCGAACGCGAACGGGTCGCCGCCTTCGGGCCCGAACGCTCCGGCGGCGATCGCCACGGCCACGTCCGGGAAGGCCTCGGGGGTGACGAGCTCGGCCATCATCGCCGCCACGGCCTCGTCGAGCCCGTCGGGAGTCGTGCCCGCGGAGGCGGCGGCTTCGGTGTACGAACGCTCGATGAGGGCCTGCCAGCGGGTCTGTGAGAGCACGAGCAGGGTGACCGAGAGCCGCTCGGCGGCATCGAGCGGGGTGTCCGCGAGCGCGGCCAAGCCGGCGTCGAGCCACGCGAGCTGATTGGGGGTCGTCGGCATCCCTCCGCCGACGGCGATGTCGAGCAGCCAGGGATGCCGCCGGTAGACGTCGACCTGCGCCCTCGACCACACCCTCATCCGCTCGCGCCAGCCGTCGGCCTCGCGTACGGTCTCCGGCGGCACGCCGAACCCGGCCTCGCCCATGAGCAGCACGAGGTCGTCTTTCGCGCTGACGTAGCGATAGAGCGACATCGTCGTGAAGCCGAGGGACGCCGCCACAGCGGACATCGAGACGGCACCGAGGCCGCCGGCATCTGCGATCTCGACGGCCGCGTCGACGATGCGCTCGATGCTCAGCTCGCGCTTGGGTCCGCGCTGCGGATTGGCCGCGACGCCCCAGGCGAGGGCGACGCCGCGGGGCAGGTCGGGGTCGCTCACGGGTTCATCGTACGGCGGGGTTGACAACTGTGTATCCCTTACGCATTAATGTGTTTGGCATACACAGTATGCGTCATACACAGTCACGGAAGGAAGCCCATGATCCGGATCTCCGGTCTCACCAAGGCGTTCGGCACGCATCCGGTGCTCGCCGGCGTCGACCTCGACGTCCGACCCGGCGAGATCGTCGCCCTGCTCGGACCGAACGGTGCCGGCAAGACGACGCTCGTCAACATCCTCACGACTCTCGTCGTGCCCGACGGCGGTACGGCGACCGTCGACGGCTTCGACGTCGTGACGCACGCCGCCGAGGTGCGGCGGCGCATCAGCGTCACCGGCCAGTCGGCCGCCGTCGACGGTCTGCTCACCGGGGAGGAGAACCTGCGGATGATGGCGCGGCTGTCCGGACTCTCCCGCGCCGACACCCGTGTTCGCACGGCCGAGCTGCTCGAGCGCTTCGACCTCGCCGACGCCGCCCGCAAGCTCGTCTCGACCTACAGCGGCGGAATGCGGCGCCGACTCGACCTCGCGCTGAGCCTGGTCGTCACGCCTCCGGTCGTGTTCCTCGACGAGCCCACGACCGGACTCGACACCCGCAGCCGACGCGAGCTGTGGGATGCCATCCGCACCCTCGCCGCGGACGGCGCCACCGTGCTGCTCACCACCCAGTACCTCGAAGAGGCCGACCAGCTCGCCGACCGGATCGCGCTCCTCGACGGGGGACGCATCGTCGCCCTCGGCACGGCGGCCGAGCTCAAGTCGCGCGTCGGCGAGGAGCTGAGCCTGCCCGCCCCCACCCTCGACGACGTGTTCCTCGCCCTCACCACGACCCGGAAGGCCGCCTGATGTCCACCGCCACCCTGCCCGCTGTCGCACCGAGCCTCCGTCGGACGCTGCCGCCGTTCACCGAGGAGGCCGTGTTCGTCGGCCGCGCCCTCACGCACTCGCTCCGCAACGTCGAGTCGCTCATCATGGGCATCTCGCTGCCCGTGATGCTCATGCTGATGTTCGTCTTCGTCTTCGGCGGGGCGATCGCGCCCGGCGGCGACTACGTGAACTACGTCGTGCCCGGCATCATCCTGCTCTGCGCGGGGTTCGGCGCCGCCGGCACCGCGGTGAGCGTCAACCAGGACATGACGACCGGCATCATCGACAGGTTCCGCACGATGCCGATCCGAGGATGGGCCGTGCTCACCGGCCACGTCGTCGCGAGCCTCGTGCGCAACCTCATCGCGACCGGCATCGTCGTCGGGGTCGGGCTGCTCGTCGGCTTCCGGCCGACCGGCGGACCGCTCGAGTGGCTCGCCGCGCTCGGGCTCGTCGCGCTCTACATCCTCGCGATCACCGGGCTCTTCGCCGCGATCGGCCTCGCTGCCGGAAGCCCGGATGCCGCGAGCGGCTACGGCTTCATCCTGCTGTTCCTGCCCTACCTGTCGAGCGCGTTCGTGCCGATCGCGACGATGCCCGAGTGGCTGCAGGGCTTCGCGCAGCACCAGCCCATCACGCCGCTCATCGAGTCGATCCGCGGACTGCTCATGGGCGGCGAGGTCGCCGCGTACGCGCCCGTCGCCCTCGCCTGGAGCCTCGGCATCATCGTCGTCGCGGCGATCTGGGGCGCGTGGCTGTTCCGGCGCAAGGCCGGGCGGCGGTAGCCGCGGGCTGCTCCGAGGGGCTTACTCGGAGGGCGCGGGGCGTGCGAGCACGTCCTGCGCCTTCGCGAGCTCGCCGTTGCCGACGATCACCTGGTAGTTGCTCGCGAGCACCTGCGTGCGCGAGTCGAAGTCGCGGGAGCGCCGCGAGATGCCGTAGCCGACGAGGCGGAAGAACATGCCGAACACGGCACCGATGAGCAGCGCGGCGACGAAGATCGTCCAGTTGATCGTCGGCTCGAAGAGCGTCAGCACGAGTCCGATGAACGTGCCGAACCAGGCACCGCTCAGAGCTCCCTCGAGCGCGGCACGGTTCCACGAGAGCTTGCGGGTCACGCGCTCGATCGTCTTGAGGTCGTTGCCGACGATCGACACGTCGGCGACCGGGAAATCGCCCTTCGCGAGCTTGTCGACGACGGCCTGCGCCTCGGGGTAGGTGTCGTACGTGCCGAGGATGTCGCCGCGCGGCGCGCGCAACTCGGCGCCGCCGCGTCCGCGGCCGAAGAGTCCTGGGTTGCTCACGCGGTCAGTATGGCAGTTCTGTCTTTGTGGATGCCGACTACCGAGATCGCACTCGTGGCGATGAGCCACACCGCGGCGAGGACGACGACCGCCGGGTGGAGCGTCGGCTGATGCATCGCCCAGAGCGCGACGATGACGAAGGCCGCCGCGAGGATCCGGATGCCGACCGACGTCAGGGCGACCCGGACGGACGACCCGACGCCTCGGCGTTCGACCTCCCAGGACGCGAGCGACGCGGCCAACCCGCCACCCAGACCGATAGGGATGCAGTAGATCAGGGCGGCGAGCATCATGCGCGGCTCTCGGTACCACCAGTCATCCTCGGTCCACTCCGCGATCGTGACGACCGCGAAGACCGAGCCGGCGAGGCCGCCGAGCAGGATCCCGGCCACGAGACGTCCGGCCGTGCTGCCGACCAGCCAGGTCATCTCTCGTCGACCTTCTCGGGCTCGCGCACATCCCGGATACCGAAGAACGACACGACACCGCCCGCGATGAGCAGCGCCGCGGTGACCACGGTCGCCCGCTGGAAGCCGACGAGGTCGAGCTGCCCGCCCACGATGATCCCGATCATCGCCGTGAGCACGAGCCCGGCGACGCGGGCGACGGCGTTGTTGACGGCCGACGCGGTGCCCGCGCGCGTGTGCTCGATCGCGCCGAGGATCGCCGACGTGAGCGGCGACACGGTGAGAGTGAGCCCGATGCCGAAGACCACGACGGCGGGCAGCGCCTGCCACCAGTAGTTGAACTCCGGCTCGGGCCGCACGAGGAGGTAGAGAAGGGTGCCGAGGCCCGCGATGATCGGGCCGATCGTCATGAACAGCCGCGCCCCGAATCGGGCGGACAGGGCGCCGACGCGCGACGAGAACAGGATCATCAGCACCGTCGACGGCAGCATCGCGAGTCCTGCGAAGGTCGCGGTGAGTCCCGCGCCCTCCTGCAGGTAGACGCCGACGGCGAGCGAGGTGAGCCCGAGGGCGCCGTAGATGAACGCCGTGGCGAGGTTGCCGGCCCAGAAGTTGCGCGCCCGGAACATCCCGAGCGGCAGGATCGGATTCGGCGCGAACCGCTGCCGCACGAGGAACCCGGCGAACGCGAGGACGCCGAGCCCCATCGAGAGGTAGATAGCGGGATGCGACCAGCCGAGGTTGGGCTGCTCGATGAGGGCGAACACCGGGCCTCCCAGGCCGAGCGTGCAGAGCACCGCGCCGAGGTAGTCGATGCGCACGCCGGGACGCTGCTCGTCCTTCTGCCCGAGCAGCGCGAGCAGCACGAAGGTCACGCCGATCGGCACGACGTTGACGAGGAACGCGAGCCGCCACGACAGCAGGTCGACGAAGACCCCTCCGACGAGCGGGCCGATGATGAAGGCGGCCGACGTGAGGCCCGTCCAGGTGCCGATCGCGCGGCCTCGGGCCTTGCCGTCGAACGTGCTCGTGATGAGGGCGAGGGAGGACGGCACGAGCAGCGCGCCGGCGACACCCTGCCCGCCGCGCGCGACGATGAGGAACAGCGGATCGGGCGCCGCCGCGATCGCCACCGACGCCACCCCGAACAGCACGAGTCCGATGCGGAGGATGCGGATGCGCCC
>NZ_JBMRCP010000089.1:0-27274 GCF_057350545.1 Pseudolysinimonas sp.
GCGCGATTCTCCGGCGGGAAGGGCGGGAATCAGGCGCACGCCGCCGCGCGCACGGCCGCCCCCGGCGTCACGGTCGCGATGATCGCATGTGTCGGCGCGGACGAGGCCGGGGCGCGACTCCGGGCCGACCTCGCCGCCGCCGGGGTCGACGTCGCAGGGATCCTCGACGTTCCGGGGCCGTCGGGCACCGCCCTCATCGCCGTGGACGACGAGGGCGAGAACACGATCGTCGTCATCGCCGGCGCGAACCGGGCGTGGCCCGCCACGGCTGGCGACGGCATCCCGATCGCCGCCGGCGACGTCGTCGTATTGCAACTCGAGGTGCCGTTCGAGCTCGCCGAGGCGGTCGTGGCGCGGGCCGCGGCGGCCGGAGCCCGGGTCGTGCTCAACGCCGCACCGCTCGATCGGCGCGTGTCAGGGTTGCTCGACCGTGTCGAGGTTCTCGTCGTCAACGAGGGCGAGGGCGCCGAGCTGTTCGGGTTCGACGGCCCGGTCGACGCGGATGCGCTGTCGAGCGCGTCGACCGAACTCGCGTGCTCGCTCGTGGTGACGCTCGGCGTGAACGGCGTGCTCGTGGCGACCGGCGGCGAGGTCGACACTCTTCCCGCCTACCCCGTGCCGGCGATCGACACCGTCGGGGCGGGCGACGCGTTCGTGGGTGGACTCGCGTCCGCGCTCGCCTCCGGAGAGTCGCTCCGCGCGGCGGTGGCGTGGGGTGCCGGCGCCGGAGCGCTCACCGCGACGGTGTCGGGCGCGCGGCATTCTCGGCTCGACCGCGGAGCCGTCGAGAGACTCATTTCGGCGGGGCAGTAGACCCCCAGGTCTGTCGTCCCCGCGGCGGGGGACGGATTCGAGGTACCCGGGGATTCCGTGCGACACTCTCCTCAGCCGTTCTCGTGATCTGATGCACGGGTCGGTGAGGTGCCTGCCGCCGCATTCCCTGATCCGCCGCGGCAGGCACCGCTTCTCTCGAAGCCCCTCGAGCTGACGCTCCCTGGTGCGCCAGCTCGGTCGGTGTGCTCCTCGATCGGGGTGCTCCTCGATCGGTGAGGCGCCCGCCACCGCAAGCGTTGTGTGATCCACCGTGGCGGGCGCCGCCTCCTCTGCGGGTAACCGAGAGTCGTCGCGGTTCCCGAGGGGATTCCGCTACCCCTAGTCGGAATCCCGAACGGCACGACGAGCGTTCCGCAGAGACTTCGGGCGTCGGGTTGCTGAGACACCTCTATCCGGGAAGTGTCGGGAGGGCTCTCAGCGTCTCGTCAGAACCGCGAGAAATTTGGTAACGAATCGGTAACGGTCCGTGGGCGGTGCGGAGAGGCCCGTCGAGACGGGATCAGGCGACGCCGACCCAGAGACCGTCCCGAGCCCTCGTCATCGCGACGAACAACTCCCGCCGCTGCAGCGCCGCCCGCTCCTCGGCGGCGTCGTCGAGCGTCGCGCCGCCCGGCTGCACGAGGTACGGCGGGGTGCGCACGACGAGCACCTCCGAGAACTCGAGCCCCTTCGCGCGCTTGATCGTGCCCACCTTGACCGCCTCGACCGGGGTGCCGTCGTACGCCGCCAGATCGATGGTCGGGATGCCGGCCTCCTCGAGCGCCTCCGCCGCCTCCCGGGCGTGCCAGGCGTACAGGGCGAGCACACCGATGTCGCCGAGCCCGGCGCCCGCTCCGCTCGCCTCCGCTTCCGCGACGATCCGTCGCACGCGCTCCACGAGGGAGCGATCGTGCACGGCGCGCGAGGGGAACACCGTGTGCACCGGGCGCGGACCGCGGCGCGGAGTCGTGGCCGGTTCGGCCGTCGCCGGGGCGCCCTCGAGATCGACGTACCGATCGCCCCGCACCCAGAGGTCGGCGAACCCTGCGATCTCGGCGGTCGTGCGGTAGTTGGTGTCGAGCACGACCGAGCGCCCCGCGATCGAGATCCCGGCCTCGGCGAGCGTCGCGCCGCCCGGGTAGATCGACTGCTGACCGTCACCGACGAGGGTGAGCCCGTCGGGAAGGTCGCCGACGAGAGCGTGCAGCATCCGGAGCGTCACGGTCGAGAGGTCCTGGGCTTCGTCGACGACCACCGCGCGGTAGCGGTGCAGGGGCGTCTCGCGCAGCGACGCCTCGGCTTCGAGCACGACATCGTCGGCATCGGCCACGCCGCGTTCGCGCAGCGCGATCTCGTAGGCGACGTAGAGCGTCCAGGCCGCGGCGCGCTGCTCGGCGTTCAACGGACGCCGACGGCCGTGCCGGGGGAGCCTCTCGTACTGCTCGAACCGGGTGAGCCCGCGGCCCTTGATCACGGCCGAGATCTCCTCGTACCAATAACGGGCGGCGGGGTCGATCGCGCCGAGGGGACCTTCGAGGCCGTGGGTGCGCCAGACCTCGTCGAAGATCCGGGATGCCGCCTCGGCGTCGACGTCGAGGAACGTGTCGCGGGCGGCGAGCAGGTCGGTCGCGAAGCCATGGACCGACGAGAACTCGACCAGGTGAGCGACATCGGGGGCGAGCCGGCGCAGGAGCGTTCCGAGCACGCGCGGGAGGGTGCGACCGAGCGTCGCCACCAGCACGGGGCCGCCGGTGACGCGGGCGAGGTGGGCGGCGCGGTGCAGGGCGACGACCGTCTTGCCGGTGCCGGCGGCGCCACGGATGCGGGCGGGTCCGGAGAACGAGCGGCGCACGAGCCGTGCCTGCCCGGGATGGAGGAAGGTCATCCACTCCTCCACCGGCGCCCGACGGAGGTCGTCGAGCAGCGCCTCCTGCAGTTCGTCGGGGCTGAGCCGCGTCCCGTCGGGCGGGAGCACCGGGGTCGCCACGGCGGCCGAGGGCAGGGTGACCGGGCCGGTCGTGATCGGTGGGAAGAGGTGCTCGAGCAGGGCGCGCACGTCACCGATGCGGGAGGCCGGCACTCGACGGCCCAGGCGCGCGATCTCGGTGACCGCGGCGGCCTCGCCGAGCAGGGTCACCCCGAAGAGCCGGCTGCGCGGCACGTCGTCGCCCGTGAAGGCGATCATCGCGTGCACCTCGCCGGGGGCGAGTCCGAGTTCCGCCAGTTCGCCCTGCGTGGCGTGCAGGAGGTCGGCGAGCCGCTCGACCTCGGCCGTGACGTCCTCGGTGCCGCGCCGGACGCGACCGTCGGCGACCACGACGTCGTTCCAGGGGCGCGTGTCGACGAGCACGACACCCCCGGGCCCGACGAGCACGAGATCGACCCCGCCGCGACCGGAGGCGGGACGGCGCCGGTCGGCGAGAAGCGTGTAGCCGAGCGGCTCGAGCTCGATGAGCGTGCGGGCGAGGCGCTGCTCGCGCGGGGTCGTCTCACCGAAGCTCCGAGCCATCTGGCGCGCGATCCCGGCGCGCCGGGCGTACTCGTCCGCGAGCTCACGCTGACGCGCGGCGTCGTGTGTATCGGACCCTTGCGCGGCCACAGTTCCCCCCGAAACCCGAGGGTCGCCGACATCCCTCTCGCGGCGATGCGACCCTCCCTCTCAGTGTGGAGCGGCGAGCATCCCTCTGCTATCGCGTCTTCGGGTGGCACCCGTGCGGGGCGCGGCGCCCGGTGCGGGGCGCACGCACCGGTAACGTCGAGGTCATGGCCACCCCCCACCTCGCGGCGGAGCCGGGGGATTTCGCGCCCGTCGTGCTCATGCCCGGCGACCCGCGCCGCGCGCGCCGGATCGCCGAGGAACTCTTCGACCACCCGCGCCTCGTGACCGAGGTGCGCGGCATCCTCGGCTTCACCGGGATGCACGCCGGCAAGCGCGTCTCGGTGCTCGCCTCGGGGATGGGCGGCCCGTCGCTCGCGATCTACGCGACCGAGCTCGCCCGGTTCTACGGGGTGCGCCGCATCGTGCGCGTCGGCACCGCGGGCGGTCTGCAGCCCGACGTGCCGCTCGGCACGGTCGTCGCGGCGTCGGCCGCGCACACCGACTCGTCGATGACCGCGAGCTGGGTGCCGGGGGTGACGCTGAGCGCCGCGCCCGCATTCCCGCTGCTGCGCGCCGCCGTCGAGGCCGCCGAGCGCGACGGCATCCCGTTGCGCGTCGGTGCCGTGTTCTCGAGCGACACGTTCTACGCCGACGAGCCCGCGACGCGCCTCGCGCCCTACGGCGCGCTCGCCGTCGAGATGGAGGCCGCGACGCTCTACGCCGTCGGCGCCAAGGAAGGTGTCGAGACCCTCGCCCTCATGACCGTCACCGAGGAACTCGTCTCGCCTCGCGTCGCGAGCTCGGAGGAGCGCGAGACGGGCTTCGGCACGGCGGCGCGGCTCGCACTCGCCGCCGGACTCAGCGGGGAGTTCTCGGCGTGACGTCGACGATCGACTGGACGGCGTTCACCCGACCGGTGACGACACAGCAGGTGCAGCAGTGGAAGGCCGCGGCGAAGGCAGCCAAGCACACGTGGGCGGGAGAGAACACGGCGGCGGTCGTGGTGGCGTTCGTCGCGCTCGTGCCGGTCATCGGCCTGCTCGCGATCACGGGCATCGGGCTGGTCGTCGGCGCGATCGTCGGCTTCGTGTCGGCGGAGCCGAGCGGAATCGCTCTCGGCGGGTTCGGACTCGTGCTCGGCCTCGCGGTCGTGGCCCTCGTGCCGCTGTGCATCTGGGGTCTCACGAAGGTGTTCCCGAACGAGAGACGCTGGGAGCGCTGGCTGCGGCTCGACTGGTTCGCGCGCACCAACGGGATGACCTTCTCGCCGCGCGACCCCGATCCCAACTACCCCGGCGCCATCTTCCGCAACGGCGGCAGTCGCGCCGCCGTCGACCACTTCCGCTCCACCGAGGGCCGCTTCTTCGACTTCGGCACCTTCGAGTACGTCACGAGCAACGGCAAGAACTCGACGACTCACCGCTGGGGCTTCCTGGCGCTGCACCTCCAGCGCCGCCTGCCGCACATGCTGCTCGACTCGCTCCAGAACAACGTGTGGGGGATGTCGGGCATCGCGGGTCTCTTCGACCGCACGCAGGTGCTCTCGCTCGAGGGCGACTTCGACCGCTACTTCACCCTGTACTGCCCGCAACAGTACGAGCGCGACGCCCTCTACGTGTTCACGCCCGACCTCATGGCGCTGTGCATCGACCACGCGGCACCGTTCGACGTCGAGATCGTCGACGACTGGATGTTCCTCTACTCGCCCCGTGCGTTCGCGGTCGACGACCCGCGGCTGCTCGCCCGCATCTTCGGCGTCATCGACCTCGTCGGCGCGAAGGCGCTGCGCCAGACCCGTCGCTACCAGGACGATCGCCTCGCCGCGCCGTTCGTCGCCAACGTCGTCGCACCTCCCGGACAGCGACTGCGTCGCCGGTTCCCCGTCGGTGTGATCGTCGCGCTCGCCATCCTGGTCGGGCTCCCGGTCGTCATCGGCGCGATCATCGTGCTCGCGGCCGTCGTGTCCGTCGCCGCGGGAGGATGATCGGAGGATGAGCTCCTTCACCACGAGCGATGGCGTGCGGCTCGACTACGTGGAGAGCGGTGACCCTGCCGGTCGCCCCGTCGTGCTCGTCGCAGGTTTCAAGGCGGCGGCGACGAGTTGGCTCTACCAGGTCCCCGCTCTCGTCAAGGCCGGCTACCGGGTGATCGCGTTCGACCGCCGCGGCCATGGCACGTCACAGGCACCCGATCACGGCGCGTCGATGCAGCGTCACGGCGCCGATCTGCGCGAGCTGCTGGAGCACCTCGCACTCGAGCGTGCGGCGCTCGTCGGAGGTTCGATGGGTGGCAACACCATCTGGTCGGCCGTCGAGCAGTCCGGCACGGCCCGCATCGCAGGGATCGTCATCGTCGATCAGACGCCCAGGATGCTGAACGGCGGCGGCTGGGACCACGGTTTCTACGACTACGACGACGCCACCCGCGACACCGCGTTCGCGACCGGCATCCCCGACCCGCGGCGGCATCCGCTGACGTCCAAGGGGCTCGTGCGCATCGTCCGCATCCTGAGGGCGCTCGCGGCGGGTCGCGGCCGCGGCTCCCGCGAGTTCACGGCGCCCGAGCTCGAGCTGCTCAACGACCACGCGAAGGCCGACTGGCGTCCCGTGATCGCGACCGCCGAGGTGCCCGTGCTGTTCGTCGCCGGCGCGGAGAGCGAGTTCTGGCCGTCGACCCACGCGGCGGCCGCGGCCGCGCTGGCCCCGCAGGGGTCGAGTCTCGTTCTCGAGCACGACGGTCACCCCGCCAACATCGAGCAGCCGCGCGCCTTCAACGAGGCGCTGCTGGCTTTCCTCGGGCGGCTCTAGAACCCCTTGCCGGGGTTGAGCGTGCCCGCGGGATCGAGGGCGTGCTTGATCGCCCGGTGCAGCTCGAGCACCCGCGGACCGAGCTCCGCGCGCGCGCCGTCCTGCTTGAGCAAGCCGACGCCGTGCTCGCCCGTCACGGTGCCGCCGAGCTCCCGGCAGTCGGCGACGATGCGGTCGAACGCGAGCTTCGCCCGGGCCTTCGCGTCATCGTCCCCCTCCGGCGCGATGATGAGCGGGTGCAGGTTGCCGTCGCCCGCGTGGGCGATGTTGGCGATCACGACGTCGTGCTCGCGCGCCGTGGCCTGGATGCGCGCCAGCATCTCCGGCACGGCGCGGCGCGGCACGCAGACATCCTCGGTGAGCACCGGACCGAGCCGCTCGAGCGCGGGATAGGCGAGCCGGCGGGCGAGGAACAGACGGTCGACCGCGTCCGGATCGGCGCCACGCTCGACCGCGAGGGCCCCGGCCTCGGCGAAGATGCCGGCCACCAGGGCCGCGAGCTCCTCACCGGCCGCGCCGGGCTGGTCGACGGTCGCGAGCAGCATCGCCTCGGCGGAGGACGGCAGACCGAGGTGCTGCCAGTCCTCGACGGCCGTCAGGCACATCCTGTCGATCAGTTCGAGCGCCGACGGCACGATGCCGGCCGCCGAGACGGCGGCGACCGCCTCGCCCGCCGCGACGAGGGTGGGGAACGCCGCCACGATCGCCCGCTCCTGACGTCCGCCGAGGGGGAGCAGACGCAGGGTGAGCTCGGTGATGATGCCGAGCGTGCCCTCACTGCCGACGAGCAGCCCGACGAGGTCGTAGCCCGTCACGCCCTTCGCCGTGCGGCGCCCGAGCTCGACGACCTCGCCGTCGGCGAGCACCGCCGTCAGGCCGAGCACGTAGTCGCGGGTCACGCCGTACTTGACGCAGCAGATTCCGCCCGCGTTGGTCGCCGCGTTGCCGCCGAGCGTCGAGATCCGGTAGCTCGCCGGGTCGGGCGGATACCACAGGCCGTGCTCGGCGACCGCCTGCCGCAGAGTGTCGTTCAGCACGCCCGCCTCGGCGACGACGATCCGTTCGCGCACGTCGATCTCGCGGATCGCGGTCATCCGCTCGAGCGACACGACGACGCTTCCCACGGTCGCGTTCGCTCCGCCCGAGAGCCCTGTTCCCGCACCGCGGGCGATGACGGCGGCACCCGTGGTGGCGGCGGCGCGCACGACGGCCGACACGTCCGCGGTCGACTCGACCAGCGCGACGGCGAGCGGCGGCGCGGAATCGGCCCACTCCGCGTCGTCGTGGCGGTAGCGCTCGAGCGCGTCGGGCGCGGTGAGCAGCTGGTCGGGGCGCAGGGCGTCGCGCAGCAGGGGGAGGACGTCGTGCATGAGTTCCGAGGTTACCCGCCCGGTAGCCTCGAACCGTGGCTGCACCGATCGAGACCCTCGTCATCCTCGGCGCCGGGGGAGACCTCACCTCGCGCCTGCTGCTGCCCGGCCTGGCCTCCCTCCTGGGTTCGAGCCGCGGCAGCGACATCCGGCTGCTCGGGGTCGACCGTGACCCGATGACCGACGCCGCCTGGAAGCGGCGGGTCGCGAAGGCGTTCGGGAAGGCCGGCGGTACCCGCGCCGAGCGGGTCGTCGCGTCGACGCGGTACCTGCAGGCGGACGTCACCGACCCGGAGGCCTTGCGCCGCGTGCTCGATGCCGCCACGGGCCGGGTCGCGCTCTACTTCGCCCTGCCGCCGGCGGTCACGGTTCTCGCCTGCACGACGCTCGCGAAGCTCGACCTCCCCGCGGGCATCGTGCTCGCGATCGAGAAGCCGTTCGGCACCGACCTCGCGTCGGCGACCGCGCTCAACCGGCTGCTGCAGCAGCTCGTGCCCGAGGAGCAGGTGTTCCGCGTCGACCACTTCCTCGGCAAGTCGACGGTCATCAACCTCATCGGTCTGCGCTTCGCGAACCGCATCTTCGAGCCTCTCCTGTCGGCACAGAACGTCGCGCACGTCGAGATCCGCATCGAGGAGGACCTCGCCCTCGAGGGACGCGCGGGCTACTACGACAAGGCCGGAGCGCTCATGGACATGATCCAGAGCCACCTGCTGCTCGTGCTCGCGCTCGCGACGATGGAGCCGCCCGCGACGGTCGGGTCCGAAGACCTGCGCGGCGCGATGGCGCAGGTGTTGCGGGCGACACGGGCGTGGAAGAGGGACGGCACCGAGAGTCGCCGGGCGCGGTACACGGCGGGCACGGTCGGTCGACGGAAGCTGCCCGCGTATACGTCCGAGGAAGGTGTGGATCGCGCGCGGGGCACCGAGACCCTCGCCGAGATGACCGTGACGATCGACAACTGGCGTTGGGCGGGCGTGCCGTTCGTGCTGCGCTCGGGCAAGGCGATCGGCGAACCGCGTCAGGAGGTCGTCTTCACCTTCCGCGACGTGCCGCATCTGCCGACCGGCTTCTCCGGTCCGAGCCGTCAGGCGCAGCTGCGCATCGGCATCAAGCCCGCGGTGATGTCGCTCGACCTCGTCACCAACGGCTTCGCCGATCCGTTCGACCTCGAGTGCGACACCCTCGACGCGCAGTTCCCGCCGAGCGAGCTGAGCGCCTACGGCGAGGTGCTCGCGGAACTGCTCGAGGGCGACCCGACGCTGTCGGTGCGCGGAGACATCGCCGAGGAGTGCTGGCGCATCGTGGCCCCCGTGCTCGCCGCCTGGCGCAACGACAAGGTGCCGCTCGACACGTATGCCGCCGGCACGCGCGGTCCGCGCTCCTGGCGTTAGGTTTCGATACGCGTCCGGCAGAGCCGGGCGCTACTCAACCCGCGAGGAGAGCAGGGCGACGGCCTTCGCGATGCGGCGGGCGCGGGTGTCGGCGCCCTTCGCCTCCGTGATCGTGCGGGCCTGCTCCTTCTGCTGCGACGGCGGGAGCTTCTGCCACGCCGCCAGAGCATCCGGGTTGCCCGCGAGCGCCGCGGCGAGTTCCTCCGGCATCGCGACGGTGCGCGGTGCGGTGTCGTGCTCGAGGGTGATCTCGACCTCGTCGCCGCCGCCCCGCCCGGTCTTCGTGCGCGTGTCGGCATTGAAGGAGATGAGGGTCCGGCCGCCCATCACGGCGGTCGTCGAGCGGTACGAGTAGCCGCCGTCGACCGTGACGACCACGGGGACGCGCTTGCCGGCGCCGAACGAGGCGAGGATGTCGTCGGGCACGACGATCCCCACGTTGTTGCCGACCTGGTGGAGCACGGTGCGGAACGTGGGCATCAGGGCGTCCTCTCGGGGAGTCGGATGATCGTGAACAGCGTGCCGAGCGGGTCGGTCGCGTGCACGAGGCGACCGAAGGGCGTGTCGACGATCTCGTCGAGCAGCGATCCGCCGAGTTCGCGGATGCGCGCCGCGGCGGCGTCGGCGTCCTCCACGGCGAAGTACGGCATCCACATGGAGCTCTCGGTGAGGTCGTCGCGGCTCGCGTCGAAGATGCCGGCCTCCGCGGTCCCGGCTTCGCCGTTCGAGACCATGCGGAAGCCGTCGGAGTCGCCCATCGACACCGGCCGCCAGTCGGCGACCTTCTCGTAGAACGGCACGGCGGCGGCGAAGTCGAAGGTGTGCAGCTCGAACCAGGTCGGCGCGCCCGGGACGTCTTCGGCATCGAAGCCGGGATGCCGCTCCGGCTCCCAGAACCCGACGCGCGCACCGCTCGGGTCGGTGGCGATCGCCATGATGGCGAGGTCCCCGACGGCCGACGGGGCGAGCTCGAGGCGTCCGCCGTGCGCGGGGATCGCGGTCGTGGTCGCCACGATGTCGTCGGTGCGGAGGTACACCACCCACCCGTCCTCGGGCATGGGAACGATGCGCGCGACGCGGTCGCTCCCCAGGTGCATCGTCGTGCCGCCGTCGAGCGTCTCGGGGGACGCATCCGAGGTCCAGCCGAAGAGGCCGGAGTAGAACGCGACCGACGTCGCGAAGTCGGTCGTCGTCAGCTCGAGCCAGACCGGCTCCCCGGGACGACGCTCGGCTCCGCTCACGCTTCGACCCTACGCGTCGGCAGCCGTCACGCGTCCCGGCCGAGGAG
Source organism: Pseudolysinimonas sp. (assembly GCF_057350545.1). Taxonomy (NCBI): domain Bacteria; kingdom Bacillati; phylum Actinomycetota; class Actinomycetes; order Micrococcales; family Microbacteriaceae; genus Pseudolysinimonas; species Pseudolysinimonas sp. Next base: position 10,272 of record NZ_JBMRCP010000089.1, read on the forward strand.
GAACCGGAGGAAGTGCGGTCGGAGCGCCGCCGGGGACACCTGGTGGGTCTGACCGTCGAGCACGGCGTGCTCGGCGCCGGGGATCGCGGCGGCGACCGCCTCCTGCGCGGCGAGCATCTCGCGAGCACCCTTGCTCCCGCACAGTGCGAGCGCCGGCACCGCCACGCGCCCGAGTTCATGCGTCGGCACCTCGAACGTGCTGCCCATCACCGCGGCGTCGTAGCGGAGGGTCGGGGCGACGGCGAGCAGCTTCGTCCACTCCTTCGCCGCCATGATCCGCATCATGAGCGGCATGATCCGGGGCGCACCGATCATGTCGACCATGAAGTAGGAGATCGCCTTCGCGTTCGCCCCCGAGCCGATGAGGCGGTCGAGGTCGGCGTGGTAGTTCTTCGTCGAGCCGTCCCTGTTCTTCCGCAGGCCGACCCAGGGCGCTTCATACCCGACGAGCCCGCGCATCGGCACCCCGGCCGCGGCCGCGCGGTAGGCGAGCCCCGCCCCGGAGGATTGCCCCATGACGAACGCGTCCCCGCCGACGGCGTCGATCACCGCACGGAGGTCGTCGAACTCGCGCTCCGGCGAGTAGGGGAGGGTGTCGCCGCTCTCCCCGCGGCCGCGTCGGTCGTAGATCACGACCGTGAAGGCATCCTGCATCGCCGTCGCGACGTCGCGCGCGGGGCCGAACTCGCGGTAGCAGAATGCGCCGTCGACGAGCACGAGCGCGGGGCCGCTGCCCCCGCGCTCGAAGGCGATGCGGGTGCCGTCGGCGGAGGTGGCGAACTCGGTGGCGGTGGTCATCGCACACCGCCGTCGAGGATCGCGTCGATCTTGAGGAACGACTCGAGCCAGCCGTCACGCGTCATGTCGCGGAACTCGGGAGTGAACGGACCCTGGTGCAGCGTCATGCGGGTCGTGTCGCCGTGGTCGTGCAGCCAGATGCGCAGCGTGATGCCGTCGAGCGGCCCGAACTGCGTGTCGGCGGACGACTCGCTGCCCTCGAGGTACTCGGGCGGGATGACGACGGTGAGCCGCGCCCGCATCGGGTAGTGCTCGCCCGACGCGTTGTCGACCATGTCGAGACCCCAGGTGCCGCCGGGGTGCAGTTCGACCCGCACGGTGGCGGGGTCGACGTGCACGCTCGCGGGACCGAACCACTGAGCGAGGTAGTCGGGCTCGGTGAAGAACCTCCACACGACCTCGCGCGGGGCGGCGAACGCCCGGGTGATGAAGACATCCGTCTCGGCGGCCTCCGGGATGTCGGGGATCGTGAAGTCGCTCATGACTCCTCCTTGTCGTTCTCTGCGGCCATGTACTCCGCCAGGGCGGCGTCGAGCCTGTCGAAGCTCTCGTTCCAGAAGCGCTTGTAGCGCTGCATCCACTCGGTCGCCTCCCTGAGGGGCTCGGCCTCGAGGTGGCTGAACCGCGAGGTGGCGACCCGGGTGCGGGAGATGAGCCCGGCGCTTTCGAGCACCTTGAGGTGCTTCGAGATCGCCGGCTGGCTCATCGCGAACGGCTGCGCGAGCTCGGCGACGCTCGCGTCACCGGTCGACAGTCGCCCGAGGATGGCGCGCCGGGTCGGGTCGGAGAGTGCGGCGAACACCGCGCTCAGCCGGTCGTCCGTTTCAACGGTGGTCGACATCCATAACCTCCTGGTTTCCATAACCATACGGTTATGTCGTTGGCGCGTCAAGGCGCGGTCGGCTCCATCCGTGCACGAAGGGACCCACAACGAGGAGGGTCTGACCACGCCGGGCTGGAGCCGACCGCGGCTCGGTGACGTCAGCCCGCCGAGAAGCGGGAGAGGAACTCCCGGGTGCGAGCCTCTCGTGGCGCCCCGAACACCTGCGACGGCGGCCCCTGCTCGACGATCGTTCCCCCGTCGAGGAACAACACGCGGTGCGCGACATCCCGGGCGAAGGCCATCTCGTGCGTCGCCATGAGGATCGTCGCGCCCTCGGCGGCGAGTTCGCGCACGAGCTCGAGCACCTCGCCGACGAGCATCGGGTCGAGTGCCGACGTGATCTCGTCGAGCAGCAGCAGTTCGGGCTCGGTTGCGACGGCGCGCACGATGGCGGCACGCTGCTGCTGCCCGCCGGAGAGGCGGTCGGGATGCTCGCGCGCCTTGTCGGCGAGCCCGATGCGTTCCAGCAGGGCCATCCCGCGTTCCTCGGCCTCGGCGCGCGGCGTGCGGTGCACCTTGCGGGCCGCGAGGGTCACGTTATCGAGCACGGAGAGGTGGGGGAAGAGGTTGAGGTGCTGGAAGACGACGCCGATGCGGGCGCGCACGCGATCGACATCGACGCGCGGATCGGAGATGTCGGTGTCACCGAGCAGGATCCGCCCGTCGTCGATCGGCTCGAGCAGGTTGATGGTCTTCAGCAGCGTCGACTTGCCGGAGCCCGACGGTCCGATGAGCGCGACCACCTCGTGCTCGGCGAGTGCCAGGTCGATGCCGCGCAGCACCGAGGTGTCGCCGAACGCCTTGTGCAGGCCGTCGATCCGCAGCACGGTCGAAGCCTCGGCCGCGCCGCTCATACGATCGCCCCCATCTGCTCACGGCGCCGCAGTCGCGCGCTCACCCAGTCGGCGAGCCGGATGGTCGGGATCGCGAGCAGCACGAACAGCACGGCCGCGACGATGTACGGGGTGAAGTCGGCGTACTTGGCGGTCTCGATCTGCGCGCCGCGCACGGCGTCGACGATGCCGAGAATCGACACGAGCCCCACATCCTTCTGCATGGCCACGAAGTCGTTCATGAGGGGCGGCGCTTGGCGGCGGATCGCCTGGGGCAGCACGACGAGCCGGAGCGTCTGCCCGTGCGTGAGGCCGAGCGCACGGGCGCCCATCCGCTGCGACGGATGCACGCCCTCGATGCCGGCGCGGATCACTTCCGACACATAGGCCGAGTAGGTGAGCACGAGCGCGATCGTGCCCAGCAGCTCGACCGAGATCCGGGTCTGCACGAGTCCCGGGATGCCGAACCCGACGAGGAGGATCACGATGATGAGCGGGATACCGCGGAAGACATCGGTGTAGACGGTCGCGAGCACGCGCAGCGGGAAGAAGACGGCACCGCGGAGCGTGCGGAGGAAGGCGAGGAGGCTCGCCAGCAGCGCGACCCCGACGACCGCGTAGGCGAGGATGCGCAGGTTGACGAGGAAGCCCGCGCCGACCCGGGGCAGGGCCGCGATCGCGGTGTCGACGTCGAAGAAGCTGTCCTGCACGCGGGCCCAGCCGGGCGTGTTGACGACGAACGCCCAGACGGCCAGGCCGAAGGCGAGCGTCGAGACGGCCCCGATGACGACCGACTTGACGGATTGGCGACGACGGAAGGCCCGCCGCTCGAGTTCGAGAGAACTCGGCGGCGGGCCGTCGTCGTGCTGCGGGCTCACGAGGGAAACGTTACGGGACCCCGTGGGCCGGGGAGGTGCTCTAGCCCAGCGCCGGCACGCCGGCGTCGGCCCCGAGCCACTCGGCGATGAGCTCGTCGAGCTTCCCGCTCTCGCGGAGCGCGTCGACCGCGGCGGTCACACGCTCGGTGAGCGGGCTGTCCTTCGTGAGCACGACGCCCCACTCGTCGGTGGCGCCCTCGATCTCCGGCAGCGAGCCCACGATCAGACCGCCGTCGAGCTCGACACCCGTGATGTAGAACGCGGTCGGCACGTCGACGACGATCGCGTCGACCTGGCCGGCCTCGAGGGCGAGCTTCGCCTCTTCGTTGGTGTTGAAGACCTGGGCGCCCGCGGTCGGGGCGATGATCTGCTCGACGGCCGCGAGGCTCGTCGTGCCGGTCTGGGCGCCGATCAGGAGGTCCTTGAGGTCGTCGATCGAGGTGGCGCCGGCGGCGGTCGAGTCCTCGACGGTGATCACGGCCTGGTCGGCGGCGTAGTACGGCGACGAGAAGTCGACCGACTCCTGGCGCTCCGGCGTGATCGTGAACTGCTGCAGGTTGAAGTCGAAGTCCTTCGGACCGGGCGCGATCGCCGCGTCGAAGGTCGTGCGCACCCAGACGACGTCCTCGGCGGCGAAGCCGAGCTCCTCGGCGATCGCGTAGGCGACCGCGGCCTCGAAGCCTTCGCCCGACTCGGGGTCGTCGTCGATCACGTAGGGGTAGTACGCCGGCTCGCCGGTCGCGATCGTGAGCTTGCCGTCGGTGACGTACTCGCTCGCGGCGCCGTCGGTGCCCGTGTCGGCGGTCTGGCAGCCGGCGAGACCGAAGCCGAGGGCGAGCACGCCGGCGGCGGCCGCCAGGCGGGTGAGGGTGCGGGACATGGATGCCTCCGGGAGTGTCGGGTGGACGCGGCGAGCCGCGCAGCTGTGTGCGTCCATCTTTCCCTATGGGCGCAGGGGGAGCGCCGTCAGATGTCGTTTCGTGACGCGGTTTCGAGACGCGTCGCCTGCGGCGGCGCTCCTCAACCCACGGGCTAGAGTTGCGGAGTGAAGGCGGTCGTGCGACATCCGATCGCGCTCTGGGCGGGTTTCGTGCTCGCCCATCTCTGGCTCGGGATGCTCGCCCTCTACGCCCCCGGACAGCCGCTCGGCGACGTCACGAGCGTGTACAAGTTCTGGATCGTCGACTACGCCTTCGCCGGCTACGGCTGGGTCGGCATCGACACCGTGTGGGTGTACCCGATCGTCGCGATCCTGCCGATGATCGCGGCCGCGGCGTTCGGCCCCGACTTCTACGCGAGCACGTGGCTGAGCCTCGTGATGGCGATCGACGCGATCGCGTTCGCCGTCGTCGTCGCCCGCGGTCGGCGTCTCGACGCGCCGGCCGCCGGCTGGTGGTGGATCGGGTTCCTCATCGCCCTCGGTCCCGTGGCCGTGGGTCGTATCGACGCCGTCACGGTGCCGATCGCGATGATCGGCCTGCTCCTGCTGCTCACCCGCCCGGCACTCGCGGGCGCGCTGCTCGCGATCGCCGCGTGGATCAAGGTGTGGCCCGCCGCCCTCGTCGCGGCGGCCGTCATCGCGCTGCGCGAGCGGCTTCGCGTGCTGCTGGCCGCGATCGCCGTCTCGCTCGTCGTGCTCATCGTGGCGCTCGCCCTCGGCGCGGGCGCCAACGTGCTGAGCTTCATCACCCAGCAGACGGGTCGCGGACTTCAGATCGAGTCCGTCATCGCGACGCCGTGGATGTGGGACGCGACCCTCGGCGCGGGCCACAGTCGCGTGTACTACGACACCGCGATCCTGACCTTCCAGCTCCAAGGCCCCGGCGTGCAGACCGCCGCCGCGATCACGACCCCGCTGCTGGCGCTCTCCGCGCTCGTGCTGCTCGGGTTCGGTGCGCTGGCCCTTCGCCGCGGTCGCACCGCGGGGGAGCTGCTCCCGCCCCTCGTGCTCGCCCTCACCGTCGCGCTCATCCTGTTCAACAAGGTCGGCTCGCCGCAGTTCGTCACCTGGCTCGCCGTTCCGATCGTGTTCGGCCTGCTCGCCCACGCCGCGGGGCTCTCGGGCTCGTTCCGCGTGCCCGCCGTGCTGGGGCTCGTCATCGCAGTGCTCACGCAGGCGATCTACCCGTACCTGTACCACGAGCTGCTCGGCGTGCCCAACCTCGTCATGGTGATGGTGCTCACCGCGCGCAACGTGCTCTACCTCGCGCTGTTCGCCTGGGCGGTCGTGACCCTCACCGACCTGCTGCGTCGGCCCCGCGCCCACCTCGAGCCGTGAGCACCCTCACCCCGGCGCGCGTGCGCCTCGCCCTCCTCGCGCTCGCGCTCGGCGGCTTCGGCATCGGCTCGACCGAGTTCGTCGCGATGGGTGTGCTGCCCGAGATCGCGCGCGACCTCCTGCCCGGCCTCGTCGTGAGCGACCCCGACGAGGCGATCGCGCGCGCGGGCATCCTCATCTCGGCCTACGCCGCCGGAGTCGTCGTCGGCGCGCCCACGATCGCGGTCGTCGCGGCGCGATTCCCGCGTAAGGGGCTGCTGCTCGCGCTCGTGATCGCGTTCACCCTCGGCACCCTCGCGTCGGCGGTCGCCCCGACGTTCGAACTCGTCGTCGTCGCTCGCTTCGTCGCGGCTCTGCCGCACGGGGCGTACTTCGGCATCGCCGCGCTCGTCGCGGCGTCGCTCATGGGTCCGGGAAAACGCGGGCAGGGCATCGCGCTCGTGCTCTCCGGGTTGACGATCGCCAACGTCGTCGGTGTCCCCGCGATCACGGCGCTCGGCCAGGCCGCCGGGTGGCGCGCCGCCTACCTCGTCGTCGCCGCGATCTTCGCGCTCACGGCGGTCGCGATCCTGCTCGTGGTTCCGAAGCAACCGGGCGACCCGGGCGCGACGGTACGGCGAGAGCTCGGCGGCTTCGCGCGTCCCGCGGTGTGGTTCGCCCTGCTCACCGGGGCGCTCGGCTTCGGCGGCTTCTTCGCCGTCTACACCTACGTCTCGCCGCTCACGACCGAGGTCACGGGGCTCGGCGCCGCCGTCGTGCCGCTTGCGCTCGTCGTGCTCGGCGTCGGGATGACGATCGGCAACTTCGTCGGCGGGAAGCTCGCCGACGCGGGCCCGCTCAGGGCCGTGTTCATCCTGTTCGGCGCGCTCATGCTGAGCCTGCTCGGGCTCGCGCTCACGGCGCCGACGATTCCGGGGCTGTTCCTCGGCCTGTTCGCGGTCGGGGCGACGGCGTCGGCGATCTCACCCGCCATCCAGACGCGCCTCATGGATGTCGCGGGCGACAGTCAGACGCTCGCGGCGGCGGCCAACCACTCGGCCCTCAACATCGGCAACAGCCTCGGCGCCTTCCTCGGCGGCGCCGTCATCGCTGCGGGCTGGGGATACCTCGCCCCGACCTGGCTCGGTCTCGCGTTGTGCGTGCCGGGCATCCTGCTCGCCGTCGCCGGCGGGCTCGTCACGCGGCGGCGGGCCCCGGTCGTCGTGTAGCCGCAGCGGGGTGTCGAGACGTGTGCGACCTGCTCAGAAGCTCTCGGGCGCGCCGTCCTGCAACAGGATGCCGTCCTGGATGGCACGACGACGCAGCGCGACCTTCGTGCCGACGTCGATGCCCGCCACGCGGTACTTCTCGCGGATGCGCTTGAGGTACGACTTCGCAGTCTCCTCGGAGATGCCGAGCTGGTACGCGACCGCTTTGACCGGCTCGCCGCCGCCGTAGAGGGCCATGACGCGGCGCTCCTGCGCCGAGAGCTTCGGGGCCCCGCCGATGTCGGCGGCGTTGATCGCGAGGTCGAGCTCGGCGGAGATGAAGCTCTCGCCCTTCGCCGCCGCGCGGATCGCCTCGATGATCATCTCGACCGGTTCGCTCTTCACGAGGTAGCCGAGGGCGCCGGCGGCGAGGGCCTCGCGCACGACGTTGGGCTCGGAGTACGTGCTCATGAGCACCGTGCGCACGCCGGTGGTCTTGAGGGTCGAGATCTTCAGAGCGACGGGCAGGTTGTCTTTGAGGTCGAGGTCGAGCAGCACGACGTCGACCGGGAAGCCGGGATGCGTGAGCAGCTCCGGCCAGGTCGGGACGGCGCCGACCACCTCGATGTCGTCCGCCGCGCTGCGGATCCATTCGGTGAGGGCACCGAGGATCATGCGGTGGTCGTCGACGAGCGCGATGCGAATGGGCTCCGCCACGGTGGTTCCTTCCGTCAGGTGGTTACTGGTCAGCGGGGTTGTCGACGATGCACTCGATGTCCACGCGCAGGCTGCCGTCCTGAGTGGAGTCAGAGTATCGCCCGATGCGACCGATGGCGTCCCAGACACCCGAGTCGACGCGGTTTCGGGGGATGCCGGTCGATGTGATCGTGATCGGCACGGCGATCTTGTGATCGGGCACCCCGGCGCCGCCGGGGACGACCGGCCCGATCTGCAGTTCGAGCGAGCGGGCCGTGCCGCGCCGTCGCGCGGCCGCGCCCGGGGCATCGGCGACGAGCAGCCAGGCGGCGGAGAGCAGACCGTCGCGCTGAACGGGGTCGAGGAGGCCGGCGAGGCTCGACTTGTCGGACAGTGTCACCGACTTGCCCAGCTGCTCCGACTCGCTCACCGCGTGGTACAGCCAGGTCTCGCGGCGTCCCTCGATGAGGTGCAGACGCAGTTCGGTCGCGAGCTGGGCCGCGACCGAGGCGTTCTTCGGCGTGAGTGGCAGCTTCGTCTTCTCGTTCGCCACGGCATCCAGCAGTTCCTCGGCGGCGAGGTCGAGGCGCGCGAGCTCCTCCGAGGCGAGCATCCCGACCGCGAATCGCGGAGCCGACACGGTGCTCTGCACGAGCACGCGGTCGAGTTCGACCTGCACCATGCGCCGGAAGCTCTCGACGACGACGACACCGATGACGGGCGGCAGCACGGTCCCGGCGATCGCGGTCACCTGCGTCGCCACCCAGGTGGGGTCGCCGAAGGCGCCGACCGGCGCGTCGAGGAAGCACACGGCGGCGAGCGCGACGGCCACGACGCCGGCCGCGGCGAGGATCTCGACCGACCCCCGGAGCGCGACGAGCCCGAGCAGCGCCATCCCCGCGGCGAGGGCTGCGGTCGCGTGGCCACCGACGTCGCGGAGTTCCCAGACGGCGATCACGTCGAGGGCGAAGGCGATCGCGAGGCCCGCGAGGAAGAGGCCGAACATCCAGTCGGGGAGCCTGTCGCCCGAGACGCGCGACATCACGATCGCGCCGATGAGCACGGCGGCGAGCACGATCCAGGCGGCGAGGGCAGCGAACGGCTCGGGGTAGACCTCCCACTGGCCGACGAACCAGACGAGGCCGTAGACGGAGCGCAGCCCCACGACGATCGCCGCACCGAGTCCGAGGAAGGCCGTCCCGAGACTCGCCCGGTGGGCGCTTGCGGCGCGGCCGAGGCGGCGCGCGGTCGACTGCACGGCGCGCCGGGCGTTGCCGACGACCACGCCGAGGGTGTTCTCCTCGGGCTGGGAGAACTGGATGGTGTCGCTCTTGCTCATTCTCGCGGCACCTCCAGCGCCACCGTCGTGCCGGAACCGGGTGCCGAGAACAGGCGAGCGTTGCCGCCCACCTCACGCAGGCGGCCGACGACCGATTCCGCGAAGCCGAGCTTCGCCTCGTCGATGTCGGCGATGTCGAAGCCGACTCCGGCGTCCGTCACGAGGGCGCGGACCATCTTGGCGTCGTCGGTGATCGTCACGTGCGCCTCGGTGACGCCGGAGTGCCGGCGTACGTTCTCGAGGCACTCGGCGAGAGCGAGCAGGAAGGCGTCGAGGGCGTGGCTCGGCAGGAGCACCTGCCCGGTGCCGTGCCAGCTCACGGTGAGCCCCATGCGGCCGAAACGCTGCTTGACCGACTCGAGAGTCGTGCCGAGCACCGTGTCGTCGGGGTTGACGAGCGGGATGGTGCCGGTCTCGGTCGCCTCCGCGAGCTGCGGGGCGGTGCCGAGCCGCAGTTGTCGCAGCAGCCGCGCGTCGTCGGCGGCCTGATCGCGCAGCGCCTGCGGCTTCACCCCCACACCCGAGTGGGCGAGGAGGGTGAGCGTCGCGAGCACCGTGTCGTGCAGCAGTCGCGCCGACTGGCGTCGCTGGGCTTCGAGCTCGCTCGCCTGGCGCTCGGCACGGTGGGCCCGTCCGATGCTCGCGATGCGTTTCGCCACCTGCGGCACACCCGCGTTGATCCACACGGTGATGAGCGCCGCGAGTCCCCAGCCGACGAGCACCGTGCCTCCGTTGCGGAGCGCCGTGGCGGGATCGCCGAGCTCGGCGAACACGACGGCGCCGACGCCGGCGACGGCGCCGACGGCGAGGATCGCGATGCGGGGCGCCGTCGTCGCGAGCACGAGAGGGGTGGAGGGCAGGGACGCGGCGCCGAGATGGAGCAGCCCGAGCGACGCCGCGGCACTCGGCGGCGCCGCGAGGAGCGCGATCGCGAGGACGGCGCCGTTCCCGGCGACGAGCGCGAGGAGCGGCCACCAGAGCGCGCGGGCGAGGCCGAGCGCGACCTGGGCGGCGGCGAGGACGACGAGGAGCGACAGCACGATCAGCAGCACCGGGAAGGGCAGCGCTCCGGGAAGTACGAAGCAGACGGCGGCGACAGCGGTGAAGCTCAACCCGTAGACGCGGGCGCTGCGCTGGAGCAGCCGATCGCGCTCCTTGCTGATGAGGTCCATTTCGAAGCTCATCGTGACACACGGTGCCACGCGAAAGGGGGGTGCCACGCCCGAGGGAGGGTTACGATCACGGGGTACAGTTCCATCCGCTTCGCTGGGGAGCACCGCGTCGAGAGGCGCGAGAGGGGCGCGAGTTCGCCACAGATCACCAGGGGGTGAACGGAGGCCGCGAGAGATCGCGGCCTCCGCTGTGTTCGAGTCGCCCGCGCCAGAACTCAGCCGGCGTCGAGCCCGCAGTACGCCGCGAAGTACCCGTAGAGCGCGCCCTTGAGCTCGTCGGGCAGGATCACCATCCACCGCACCGGCTCGGGCGTGCCCGCGTCGACGAGGAACGGGATGATCGTGCCCACCTTGTCCTCGGCGAGGGCGTGCGCGTCGCAGCGGTTCGGCAGCAACGGCACGCGCACCTCGGTCGGGCCGTCGGCGTTGACCTCGATGCCGAGAGCGAGCTCGGGTGTCGAGACGCCCCCGTCGGCCGGCTGCAGGAGCGTCGTACCGCGTACGCCGACGAGTTCGACGGAGCCGGCGGCACCGGTCGGAGCGACGTCGAGCACGAGGATGGCGGGCTCCCGCCCGTCGGGCACGATCACCTCGCGCGGGGTGACCACGGCGATCTCGGCGATCGCCTGCCCGACGCACTGCTCGGCATGCAGACGCGGGAGCAGCCCGTAGGGATCGCTGACCGCCACGTCGGCCGACTCCGTCACGCTGTGCCCGGCGTCGGCCTGCAGTCGCACGTGCGGATCGGTCTCGGCCGTGCAGTCGATCTCGGGCACGGGGACGCGCAGGTCGAGCTTGCGGCCCGCGAGCACGGTCGAGCCCTCGCCGCTCCATTCCACGTCCTCGACGAAATCGGGGGAGGTCAGCGACGCCGCGATGATGTCGACGTCGGCATCGCCGGCGTTGACGACCTGGATCGCGAACCGCCCTGCGGCGACGTCGGGGCGGGGTTGATAGACGACGACCGAGAGACCCTCGGGGAGGTCGGGCGACACCCCGCCGCACCCCGTCAGCCCGGCGAGCGCTGCGGCGACGATCGCCGTCGCCCCCGCGCGCCGCATCCCGATCATGTCGAGAGGATACGACGCAGCTGCGTCGCGACGAGAGCGTCCTCGATGAGGAACGCGTCGTGTCCGAACGGCGACGAGATGACGTGCGGCGCATCGCCGTCGATGTTGCCCGGGAGGTGACGGGCGATCACCTCCTGTCCGTCGACGGGGAACAGTCGATCGGAGTCGATGCCGAGCACGAGGGTGCGCGCCGTCACGGTCGCGAGAGCCGCCGCGACCCCGCCTCGATCGCGTCCGACGTCGTGCGAATCCATCGCGTCGGTCAGCACGAGGTAGCTGTTGGCGTCGAACCGGCGGGTGAACTTGTTGCCGTGGAAGTCGAGATAGCTCTCGACCGCGAATCGGCCGCCGCCGCCGAGCGGCGAGATGCCCGACTGCCACGACCGCTCGAACCTGTCGTTGAGCTCCGTCGGCGAGCGGTAGTTGAGCAACGCCATCCGACGGGCCAGCGCGAGCCCACGGTGCGGCCCCTCGCCCTCGGGCGCGTCGTAGTACTCGCCGCCGCGGAACGCCGGGTCCATGCGGATCGCCTCCGCCTGCACCGAGTTGAGGGCGATCTCGTCGGCGCTCGACAGCGGGGGAGCCGCCAGCACGGCGAGCCGTTCGACCCGCTCGGGGTGCGAGACGCCCCACTCGAGGGCCTGCATCCCACCCATCGAGCCGCCGACGACGAGCGCCCACCTGTCGATGCCGAGGAGATCGGCGAGCACCGCCTGCGCCGCCACCTGGTCGCGGATCGTCAGGTAGGGGAAGCGCGGCCCCCACTCGGCGCCGTCGGGGGCGAGCGACGCCGGACCGGTGGAGCCCTGGCAGCCGCCCAGCATGTTGGGGGCGACGACGAAGTACCTGTCGGTGTCGAGGGCCATTCCGGGTCCGACCATGCCCGACCACCAACCACCCGTCGGATGACCGGGGCCGGCGTGGCCGACCACGTGCGAGTCTCCCGTGAGCGCGTGCAGCACGAGGATCGCGTTCGATCCGTCCGCCGCGAGCTCGCCCCAGGTCTCGTAGGCGATCGTGACGCTCGGGATGCCGCCTCCGCGCTCGAGCGCGAGGTCGCCGATCACGGCGAAACGGCGGTCGCCGGGGTCATCGCCCTCGCGCCATGCGCCCGTCACCGGCGGCTTGCCCGCGACGCGGCGTCGCTGGGACTCCGTCACGAATGCCGACGGCGCGGCGTCCTCGGGAGTCTGCCAGTCCATCCTCCCGATTCTGCTGGATGCGGACCGCGTGTTACGCCAGCTCCGCCGCGGGTTGAGTGCCCGCCGCCGGCGGGTGTATCGAAACCCACCCCGAGTGACTCGAAGGTGGGTTTCGATACACCGCGCTACGCGCGGCACTCAACCCGCGAGGTGCGGAGGTCAGCCGCGGGCGTTGGCCGCCGAGACCTTCCGCGCGGCGGCGAAGCCCGCCTCGAGGTCGGCCTTCAGATCGTCGACGTTCTCGAGCCCGATCGAGAGGCGAACGAGGCCGGGCGTGACGCCCGTCGTCAGCTGCTGCTCCGGGGTGAGCTGCGAGTGCGTCGTCGACGCCGGGTGGATGATGAGCGAGCGCACGTCGCCGATGTTGGCGAGGTGGCTGAACAGCGTGACGCTCTCGACGAGGGCGCGTCCGGCATCCACCCCACCCTTGAGCTCGAACGACAGCACCGCGCCGACGCCGAGCGGCGCGTACTTCTGCGCCGCGGCGTGCCAGGGGCTCGACTCGAGTCCGGAGTAGTTCACCGAGGCGACGTCCGGGTGCGCCTCGAGCCACTCGGCGATCGCCTGGGCGTTCTGCACGTGACGCTCGATGCGCAGCGAGAGCGTCTCGACGCCCTGGATGAGCGAGAAGGCGCTGTCGGGGGAGAGCGCGGCACCCGTGTCGCGCAGCAGCTGCACGCGGGCCTTGATGATGTAGGCGATCGCGTCGCCGAGCACCGTCGTGTACGAGGCGCCGTGGTACGACGGGTCGGGCTCGGTCAGGCCGGGGAACTTGTCGACGTGCTGGCTCCACGGGAACTTGCCGCCATCGACGATGATGCCCGCGATGACGGTGCCGTGTCCGCCGAGGAACTTCGTGGCCGAGTGCACGACGATGTCGGCTCCGTGCTCGAACGGACGGATGAGGTAGGGCGTCGCGATCGTGTTGTCGACGATGAGCGGCAGGTCGTGGCCGTGGGCGACCTCGGCGACGAGCTCGATGTCGAGGACGTTGATGCGCGGGTTGCCGATCGTCTCGGCGAACAGGAGCTTCGTGTTGGGGCGGATCGCGGCGCGCCACTCCTCGGCGTCGTCCTGGTTCTCGACGAACGTGACCTCGATGCCGAGCTTCGCGAGCGTGTACTTGAAGAGGTTGTAGGTGCCGCCGTAGATCGACGACGACGACACGATGTGGTCGCCGGAGCCCGCGATGTTGAGCACGGAGTAGGTGATCGCGCTCGAGCCCGAGGCGGTGGCGAGGGCGGCTGTGCCACCCTCGAGCGCGGCGAGGCGCTCTTCGATGACTGCCTGGGTCGGATTCATGATGCGCGTGTAGATGTTGCCGAACTCGGCGAGCGCGAAGAGGTTCTTCGCGTGGTCGGCGGAGTTGAAGACGTACGACGTCGTCTTGTAGATCGGCGTCGCGCGGGCGTTGGTGACGGGGTCGGGTGCCGCGCCGGCGTGGATCTGCTGGGTCTCGAACTTCCAGTCCGACATGGGTGCTCCTCGTGGTTCGTGGGCCGGACCGCGGTGACGGTCGACCGGATGCGAGCCTAGGTCGCCACCCCGCAGCGGGCCAGTGGCGCCGCAACGCGGCGTAATCAGGCGAGGCGCAGGTGGTGGTCGAGCACGTGCTCGGCGATCGCGAGTGACGAGGTCGCCGCGGGCGATGGTGCGTTGCGCAGCAGCGTCACCAGGCCGACCTGGTCGACGGCGAAGTCGTCGAGGAGTGCGCCGTCAGCGCCCCACGCCTGCGCTCGCACGCCTGCCGCGGACTTCGCGACGAGGTCGCGCATCCCGAGCTCGGGCACGAACCGTCGGGCGCGCGCGACGTAGACCCGCTTGAGCAGCGACCCCGAGATCTCGTACAGCCCCGTGCGCCAGTGCCGGCGCGCGAGTTCGGGCGTGCCCGGCCAGGTGAGAGCTCCCCAGACGTCGCCGAGCGACACGTCGCGCCAGCGGTAGCCCTCGCGGGCCAGGGCCGGCACCGCGTTCGGCCCGATGTGGACGTCGTCGTGCACACCCCGCGTGAGGTGCACGCCGAGGAACGGGAAGCGCGGGTCGGGGACGGGGTAGATCATCCCGCGCACGAGGTCGTCGCGGGCGGGATCGAGCGACCAGTACTCGCCGCGGAACGGGAGGATCCGCGGCGACGGATCGGCGCCGACCATCCGTGCGACGAGGTCGGACTGGAGCCCCGCGCACACGACGACCCGATCGACGGCGTGCTCGCCACCCGGCGTCTCGATCCTGACGCCGCCCGCGTCGCGGCGCATCGCGGTGACCTCGTGTCCGAGCAGCACCCGACCGCCTCCCTCGCGCACGTCGCGCGCGAGTTCCTCGGTGATCGCCGCGTAGTCGACGACGGCGGTGCGCGGTGAGTGCACGGCGGCGACGCCCGCGACGTGCGGCTCGATCCGCCGCAGCGCAGGGAGGCCGTCCAGCCGTGCGACCTCGGGCACACGGTTGATCCTCGACCGGCGCTCGATCTCGGCGAGCGCGGGCAGTTCGCTCGCGTCGACCGCGACGACGAGCTTTCCGGCCTCCCGGTACGGCAGCCCGCGTTCGAGGCAGTAGTCGTGCAGCAGCACGCGACCCGTCTGACACAGCTGCGCCTTGAGCGACCCTGGCGCGTAGTACAGACCCGCATGTACGACGCCCGAGTTGCGCCCGGTCTGGTGGCGCGCGAGCCCGTCCTCCTTCTCGAAGACGGTGACGTCGCCCGCCCCGCGGCGGACGAGCGCCCGGGCGATCGCGACGCCCAGGATGCCCCCGCCGACGACCCCGATGCGCGTCGTCATCTCACGAGGTCGTCCCGCGACGTCGGCCGCCGGGCGCCGACGGCATCCGTGCGCGACTCGCCGCGCAGATCGTCGACCTCGCGGAACAACCAGCGAGGCTTCGGCTCGACGAGAGGGCGGAACAGCCGCCGCACGACCGGGCTCGACAGCACGATCGCGATCGCCGTCGAGGCGAACACCATCGTGAGCAGCCACGTCGCCGACGCGTGGTCGGCGCGCAGCACGCCGGACTCCCGCAGGGGGTAGAGCACGAACGAGTGCAGCAGGTAGACGTACATCGTCGCCTGGCCGAAGGCGCTGAAGAACGTCTCACGACGCGGGATGAGCATGAAGAAAGCCGCGCTGAGCACCGTCGCGACGACGATGAAGGCGAGCCGGAGCAGTCCCGCCCACCACGTGCCCTCGCCGAGGTCGCGGTACGAGTCGTCGTAGAAGAACCAGTACTGCAGGTCGAACGCGCGGAAGGCCTGCACGTTGACCGCGACGACGGCGAGCCAGGTCGCGAAGACCCCCGCGGCGAGCGCGCGCCACGCCCAGACGGACGTGCCGAGGCGACGCCACCACTCGACGACATCCCACTGGCGCAGCAGCCAGCCGAGCACGAAGAACGGCAGGATGCCGATCGCACGGGAGAGGGAGAACGTCGAGTCGACGTTGGTGAGGTACCCGACTCCGACGCTCGCCAGCACGGCCCAGAGCAGCGGCCAGCGCAGCAGCACGAGGTAGGGCAGAACGAGCCGGAAGATCGCGAGCGCGAGCAGGAACCACAGCGTCCACGACGGCTCGGTGGGATTGAACGCGGGACGCCCCTCGACGAGCCACTTCACGAGGCTCCAGATCGTCTCGAAGATGACGTAGGGGATGACGAAGTCGGTGATGACCCGGCGCATCCCCCGCGTCGAGGGCGGCGAGGCTTTCGAGAAATAGCCGCTGATGATCGCGAACGCCGGCATGTGGAAGGCGTAGACGAACAGGTAGAGGGTGAGCGCGTTGTCGGAGTCGAGCGTCTGCCGCTGGATCGCGTGCCCCATGACCACGAGCACGACGCAGCCGAATCGGGCGTTGTCCCACAACGGGATGCGGCGGTTCCCCCTCACCTTGACCACCCTACGTATTCCGGCGGACGATCAGCCGCGAAGCGCCGTGTCGAGACCCGGCTAGCGTGGAGGGCATGACGGGACGCGTGGTCGTGACGGGAGCCAGCTCGGGGATCGGGGAGGCGACGGCGCGACTGTTCGCGGCGCACGGCTGGCACGTCGTCGGCGTCGCCCGCCGGGCCGACCGGCTCGAGGCGCTCGCCGCCGACCTGGGTGACGCGTTCCAGCCCGTCGTGGCCGACCTCACGGACGCGGCCGACGTGGCCCGGGCGACCGCCGAGATCGCGGCACTCGGCCCGCTCCACGCCCTCGTCAACAACGCCGGCGGAGCGTTCGGGATGTCGAGCGTCGAGGACTCCGACCCCGCCGACTGGCGGGCGATGTTCGAGATCAACGTCGTGGCCGTCAAGAACGTGATCGCGGCGCTGCTACCGGCTCTCCGCGACGGAGCCCGGGATGCCGGCCACGCCGACATCCTCACCGTCACCTCGATCGCGGCGCACGTCGCGTACGAGGGTGGCTCCGGGTACAACGCGGCGAAAGCCGGTGCCCACATGCTCATGGCCGTGCTGCGGCTCGAGCTCGCGGGGGAGCCGATCCGCGTGATCGAGATCGCGCCCGGCATGGTCAAGACCGACGAGTTCTCGCTCGTACGGATCGCCGACTCCCGCGTAGACGGCATCCGCCTTCTCCCGGTCGCCGCCGAACCGTACGAGCGAGAGCTCGTCGGTCTTGACCATGCCGGGCGCGATCTCGATCACGCGGATCGGCTCCCCCGCGAGCTCGGGCC